>DASTAI010000261.1:0-12652 GCA_035712865.1 Solirubrobacterales bacterium | reverse complement strand
CTGCTCTTCGACCCCGACGACGTCGCGGGCATGGCCCGCCAGCTGCTCCGGCTCTGGACCGACGAGGACCTGCGTGCCGACCTCAGGGCTCGGGGCAAGCAGCGCTCCGAGCTCCTCTCATTCGACCGCACGGCACGGCTTTTCCGCGCCCACTACCGGCAAGTCGGCCACCGTTCGCTCACCGAGGAAGACCGTATCCTTCTCGCCAGTCCGCCGCCCGCCTAGCTTGCAGGCGTTTTTCCCGTGGAGACCTCCCCTTCCGACAACCGCCTTATTCGCGCGCTGGGGCGCGGCGTCGCCGCGATCCTGGGCGTGGTCCGCAGGGTGCTCGCCGGCATCTTCCAGGTCGTCTTCAACGATCGCCTCCGCGACATCAGCCAGAAGACCGACCGGCTCGGGTCCGCCTCGGTCGAGTCGGTGACCTACCTCGGCGGGGAGGTGCATGCCCTCGATCAGAGGCTGGCGGCCATCGAGCGGGAGCTGACTGCCCTGAGGGAGATGCTCGAGTCGCGTCAGGGGGGCGCCGCGGCGGAGGAGGGCAGCGAGCAGGTCCCAGCCCGACCGCCGGCGGGCTGAGGATGGATCTCGCGGCGGGATCCGTGTGGCTCGACGCCCGCGGGACCCAGAGCGTCGGCCATGCGGAGCGAGGGATCGCGCGGTACGTCTCGGAGCACACCGAGGCCCTCCTGGAGCTCGCGCCCGAGCTCATCGGGTGGATCGGGCTGAACCCGGATCTGCCACTCCCCGAAGCGGGCGGCGCGTTCGAGCGCTCCGGCAAGCTGGCCTGGCAGACCTCCTCCGCAGGGCCGCCGGAGGGCACTCCTCCGATCTACCACGTGATGTCGCCCTTCGAGGCCGAGCTGGGGCTCGACGACATTTGGCCGCGCTGGAGCCGCTCGACGCGGCTGGTGGTGAGCCTCTATGACCTGATTCCGCTGATCATGCGGGAGCAGTACAACGCCGACTGGGGCTATTGGGCGACCGCATGGATCGCCCGGCTGGGACTGATGCGGGCCGCTCACCAGGTGCTGACGATCTCGGAGCACACGGCGGAGGATGCGATCGAGCACCTGCGGTTGCCGGAGAACCGCGTCACCGTGATCGGCTCCGGTGTCTCGGATCGCTTCTCCTCGCTCGTCTCCTCGCGGCACGAGGCGGCGGCGCTGATCGCCACGGAGCTCCCGAATGTCCGGCCCGGATTCCTCCTCTACGTCGGAGGAGTCGACTACCGCAAGAACCTGGAGGGGGCCCTGCGCGGCTACGCCGAGTTGCCGCAGGCGATGCGGGACCGGCACCAGTTCGTGATCGTCTGCAAGCTCCCCTATCACCGCCGGGTGAGCCTGCGCGCCTTCGCTCTCGATCTGGGGATCGAGCCCCGAAACCTTCTGCTTACGGGATTCGTGCCCGACCGCACTCTCGCCGCCCTCTACACGGACTGCGAGCTCTTCATCTTTCCCTCGCTCTACGAGGGTGCCGGACTGCCGATCCTCGAAGCCATGACCTGCGAAGCCCCGGTGGCCGCCAGCCGCGCCTCGGCGATGCCGGAGTTCCTGGGCGATCCCGCAGCGACCTTCGATCCGGCGGATCCCGCCGATATCGCGCGTTGCATCCGCGAGGTACTCGAAAGCCCGGGGATGCTGGACGCCCTGCGCGAGAGCTCCCGGCGGGAAGTCCGGGTCCACACCTGGCGGCGGGTCGCGGAACGGACCGTCGAGGGCTATGAACGTGCCCTGTCGGCGCCGCTCGCCGGCATGGAGGTGGCGGCGAACTGACCAGCGCCCTGATCACAGGCGTGACCGGGCAGGACGGCTCCTATCTGGCGGAGCTCCTCGTCGAGAAGGGCTACGAGGTGCATGGCCTGCTCCACGGAACCGCCGATGGGCCGTTCGAACGGCTGGAGGGAGTGATCGACCGAGTCACCCTCCACCCCGGTGATCTGCTCGATGAGAACTCGCTGACGGGCGTGTTGGAGCGCAGCTCGCCCGACGAGGTCTACAACCTCGCCGCGATGTCGTCGGTGGCCGAGTCGTGGCGCCTCGCCGTCGCGACCGCCGAGTACACCGCGGTCGGTGTCACCCGCCTGCTCGAGGGGATCCGCCAGGTCTGCCCCGAGGCACGCTTCTACCAGGCGTCCTCCTCGGAGATGTTCGGCCGAGCCCAGGAGGCGCCGCAGAGCGAGGCCACGCCCTTCTACCCCCGCAGCCCCTACGGCGTCGCGAAGGCCTATGGCCACTTCATCACCGTCAACTACCGCGAGAGCTTCGGCCTGCACGCCAGCTCGGGGATCCTCTTCAACCACGAGTCCCCGCGGCGGGGCCAATCCTTCGTCACCCGTCGGATCAGCCGCGGAGTGGCCGAGATCAAGCTCGGGCTGAGCGAGGAGCTCGTCCTCGGCAACCTCGACGTCCGCCGGGACTGGGGCTACGCCAAGGAGTACGTCGAGGCGATGTGGCTGATGCTCCAGCAGCCGACGGCGGGCGACTACGTGATCGGCACCGGGATCTCACACTCGGTCCGCGACCTGGTCGATGCCGCGTTCGCCTGCGTCGGATTGAAGGCCGGCGACCACGTCCGAGTCGACCCGGGCCTGGCGAGGCCGGCCGACATCGAGGAACTCGTGGCGGATCCGACCAAGGCGAGGGAGAGGCTCGGTTGGGAGTCGCGCACCTCATTCGAGGAGCTCGTGGCGATGATGGTCCGCGCCGACCTCGAGGCGCTGGAGCAACGGGTCTAGTTCGCCGGCCCCCCGGGCTTTCGGTCCCGGTGTCTGATGCGGGGGCGGATCGGCTCCGGGACGAAGTCGAGCACGCGGCCACCGACGCGCAGCGCCGTCGCCCGGACTCGCCGGCGCAACGGCTCCGTCGGCGGTGCCGGCTCGGCACGGCGGAAGAAACGCGAAGCCATGCCGTCGGCGTCGGTATCCGCCTCGACCGCGGCGGGATGCTCGAGTGGAAAGTCGATCCCCTCGAGAGGACGTCCGCCGATCCCGAGGGGATCCTCCAAGGCGTTGGTGGCGTCGGCGCCGAAGCCGACGTTGCTGATCAGGTTGCGGCTCGGGTTGGCGGCGAGGCCTTCACGTGAGAGCAGCGCATAGGACCACTGCGCGTCCCAGTTCTCGATCTCACGGCTGCGGTCCCAGACGTAGCGCCAGTAGCGTCGCTCGGACTCGTCTTCGAACATCGTCCGCAGGCGCTTTTCGCGCTGCTCTCGCCCGAGGTCGTGCCACTCGCGCAGCTCGACGTCGAAGCGGTGCCACGCCCGCCGCCAGGTGCCCCACCCCCAGATGTGGGCATAGCGCGAGAAGTGGTAGCTGGCGGTCCATAGTGGCGGCTCGCGAAGCAGCTGGCTGCCGGCGATGTGCATGACGCGCTCGTCGTCGGCGTAGCGCTCGAGCAGCTCGTCGCTGAAGCGGAAGAAGCTCTCGTCGGGCAGGCAGTCGTCCTCGAGCACGATCGCCCGGTCCACCTCGCCGAAGACGCGGTCGAGACCCGAGGGCAGCCGGTGCTTCAGGCCGACGTTCTCGGCGGCGAAGTCGCGGGTCACCTCGCACGGCCAATCGACGTCCGCCACCACCGCACGGGCGGCCTCGCACTCCCCGGCCTCCTCGGCGGTGCGCGGCCCGTCGGCGATCAGGAACAGCCTTCTGGGCCGAGCACTCCTGATCCGATCGAAGACGAGCCGGGTCCGGTCAGGTCGCCTGAAGAGCACGAAAGCGATCGGCGTCTCGAGCCGGCCAGGGGTCATGGCTGCCCCTTCGTCAGCGTGCTCGCGAGACGCCGGAGGGGACCCGCGATCCGGTACCCGAACCACGCCTTGAGCTCCCGCGGGGTCAACCCGGTGGGAACCGGATACTCGGAGATCAAGAGCGAGCTGAAGCTCCGGGTGGAGACCGCGCGGCGCCGCATCACCTGGCGGCGCTTACGAAGCGTGGAGGGCACGTGGCGCAGGAACGACCGCCACGCTCTGAGCACTGTCGCGCGGTCACCCACACCCCGGGCCATCGTCAGATGGTGGTTCTGGTAGAGCAGGATCTTCGGCAGGCTCCGCAGAAGGAGGGAGGGCGGCATGTCCTTGAGCAAGGTGGTCAGGGAGTTGCGGTAGCTGTAAAAGCGGGCGGCGGGGGTGCCACGGCCGGTCGTCGCGGCCCAGGCGTGGTAGGCGCGAGCCTCGGGTACGTAGAGGCCCCGGTAGCCGATGAGGACCATGCGCAGGCAGAGATCGGCGTCTTCGCAGTACATGAAGTAGTCCGAGTCGAAGCCGCCCGCCCTCTCCACGGCATCCCGCCGGTACACCGCGGTCGACGCCGAGACGATTGCCGCCGGGAGCCGCTGGTCCCACTGCCCCTCGTCGCGCTCGAGCAGGCCGCAGGGGACGAACCGGCCGCAGGTGTAGAGATCCTGCTTCGTCTCGTTGATCAGCTCACGCTCGTGGTAGAGCAGCGTCTTCCCCGTCACGAACCCCAGCCGCGGGTCCCGCTCGAGCTCGCCGACCAGGACCTCCAGCCACTCCGGCTCGAGCTCGACGTCGTCGTTCAGCATCGCGATGTAGCGGCCGCCGCTCGCCTCGATCCCGAGCTCGGCGACCCCGGCGTAGCCGATCGGCTCCGGGGTGGAAACGACTTCCACGGCAGGCCATTCACGCGCCAGGTAGGCCAGGACCTCGGGATCGCCGCCATCCGCCACCACCGTCACCCGCTTGTCCTCGTATGTCTGCTCCGACAGCGACGTCAGGAGCGCCGGCAGGTATTCGAGGCCCCGTCTGTAGGTCGTGATCACCACGTCCACGGTTACTGGGTCGGACATGGCACGGAAACTAGCCGTGACGCTAGCTTTAGGCCGATGTCGACGGCGCAGACGCAGGCACAGGCTCTCGAGTACCCCGAGCTGGTCATCGCTCCGCCCACGCGGTGGAGCGGGCTGCGGCTGGGCGAGCTCTGGGCGCACCGCGAGCTCATCTACTTCCTCACCAAGCGGGAGCTTCAGCTCCGCTACAAGCAGAGCGTCTTCGGGATCGGATGGGCCGTTTTCCAGCCGCTGATCTTCGCCTTCGTCCTCGCGTTCTTCTTCGGCTTCGTCCTCAAGGTGAACGTCCCCGGCGACCTGCCGTATCCGGTGTTCGCGGTCGCCGGCATCGTCCCCTGGCAGTTCACCTCGCAGGCGATCAACCAGGGCGCCGGCAGCCTGGTGCTGGACGCCGACCTGATCTCCAAGGTCTATTTCCCCCGCCTGGCGCTGCCGATCTCCAAGGCGCTCGGCTTGATCCTCGATCTGGCGATCGCCATGGTCGTGGTCGTGATCGTCACCCTCGTCTACGGAGTCTCGATCTCCTCGATGGTGTGGCTGGTCCCGGCGTTCCTCTTCCTCGGGGTCGTCACCGCATTCGCGATCGCGACCCTGCTGGCGGCGATCAACGTGAAGTACCGGGACGTCCAGGTGCTGGTCCCGGTCCTGGTTCAGATCCTCTTCTTCGCCAGCCCGGTGATCTACAGCGGCGCCACCGTGGGCCAAACCTCCGGGGAGTTCCTCTCCTACCTGTACTACGTGAACCCGATGGCCACCGTGCTCGATGGGACGCGCTGGGCGCTGCTCGATCAGCCGGCACCGAGCCTCGCGAAGGTCATGATCTCGGTCGGCAGCGCCTCGCTGCTGCTGATCGCCGCGATCCTCTACTTCCGCCGAGCGGAGCAGTTCTTCGCGGACGTGATCTGACCATGTCGAACGAGATCGCAATCGAGGCCACGGACCTCGGCAAGCGCTACGAGATCACCGGCGACCAGGCGGGATATCTGCTGCTGACGGAGCGGATCACAGAGCGGGTCAAGAACCTCGGCCGGGGCCCGAAGCCTCAGGAGTTCTGGGCCCTCCAGGACATCAACTTCGAGGTCAAGCGCGGCGAGACCCTCGGCGTCATCGGCCACAACGGGGCCGGCAAGAGCACCCTGCTGAAGATCCTCTCCAGGATCACCCCGCCGACCACCGGCCAGGCGCGCCTCAACGGTCGTGTCGGAGCCCTGCTCGAGGTCGGCACCGGATTCCATCCGGAGCTCACCGGACGGGAGAACGTCTTCCTGAACGGCGCGATCCTCAACATGAAGCGCCGCGAGATCCAGAGCCGCTTCGACGAGATCGTCGAGTTCGCCGACATCGGCCCGTTCATCGACACGCCCGTGAAGCGCTACTCGAGCGGCATGCAGCTCAGGCTCGCCTTCTCGGTCGCCGCTCACCTCGAGCCGGAGATCCTGATCATCGACGAGGTCCTCTCCGTCGGCGACCTCGCCTTCCAGCAGAAGTGCCTGGGGCGCATGGAGGCGGCATCGAAGGAGGGGCGCACAGTGGTCTTCATCAGCCACAGCCTGCCCAGCGTCGTCAACCTCTGCGACCGGGCGATCATGCTCTCCGAAGGTCGCATCGCCGCCTCGGGCAGCGTCGGGGAGGTCGTCGACGCCTACGTCGGTGACGTGACCTCCGACCTCGAGCGCGGGATCCGCGACCGGCGCCGCCACGGCAACGGCAAGCTGCGGCTGGTCGACTTCCATCTCGACAAGAACGGGCAACATCTCGACAGCCCGGTCACCGGTGAGGACTTCGAGATGGTCCTCAGCTTCGAGAAGCACACCAAGGAGACCCTCCGGGGCACGCGAGTCAACCTGACCATCTTCACGCTCAGCGACCAGACACCGCTGCTCGATCTCGACACCGACCAGACCGGTGAGTCGTTCTCCGAGCTCCCCGAGCAGGGTGAGATCCGCTGCCGCCTTCACCGCTGTCCGCTTCCGGCGGGCCAGTACTACGTCGACGTCCGCATCGACGCAGGCGGGGAGAGGCTCGACGCGCTCAACCACATCGCGGAGCTGACGATCGCGGACGGCGACTTCCACGGCTCGGGCGGCGCCCACCAGCCGATGATCGACTACCGCACCGTCCTGGTCGACCACAGCTGGTCGCTGGAACCTCGCTCGGACCTGAGCCCGGCCGAGGCGACCGATCAGAGCCCGAGTATCTCGGCGTAGCGCTCGGCGACCTGCCCGAAGGAGTTGGCGGCCGCGTAGGAGTCCTGCGCCGTGCGGATTCGCCGGCGGAGCTCCGGCTCGTCGAGCACGCGGCTGATCGCCGCCGCCAGCGCCGCCGGGGAGCACTTGCGCGGAACGCGCAGAACGGCGGGGTCGGGTAGCTCCGCCAACCAACCGACCGAGGACACGACCGTGGGCACGCGCGTCGCCAGGCAATCGCAAACGGACGCGGAGGCCTCGCCGTCGGACCCGGTGCGCAGCTCCACCGCGATGTCCCCGCTCGCGAGGGCGCGCCAGTACTCGTCCCCGCTCAGGGGCCCGGCGAGGTGGACCGCCTGGCTGAGCCCCAGATTCGATGCGGTCTCGACGAGACGCCTCTTCGCACTCGGCTCGAGCTCTCCAAGCAGGACGAGCCCCGCGCGGTCCCGCTCCCAGGCGATCTCCGCGAAGGCGTGCAGGAGAAGATCGATCGCCTCGGCGTCCTCTCCGGCCGCGTGTGAGACGACCCTCGGGCCCGAACTCGGACCGCCACCGTTGCGGCGGACAGCGAGCTCGGGAATCCCCCGGCCGACCAGCTCGGTCTCCGCCGCCGCCGCTCCGGGCAAGCGGTCCATGCGCAGCACGTCCGCCGCATAGCGGGAGTGGACCAGCAGCAGTTCCGCGTGCGCCTGCACCTCCTGGCTCATGTAGATCCCGAACCGGTCCTGCACCCCCGGGTCATCGGGTGCCCGCCGCAGGTCGGTGGCGGGGACGCGATCCCCGTACATCTCGTAGAGCTTCTCCCTGATCCAGACCGGGTTCTCGGTCCACCCCGGCTCCAATGACCGGTAGAGCGAGAGGAAGCGGACGTCGTGGGCCACCACCACGCCGGGCCGCTCGAGCAGGGCCTCCATCGCGTGCCGGTGAAGCGGTGAATTGCCGAGCATGTAGAGGAGCCGATCGAAGTCGCGCAGCTCGTTGACCCAATCGAAGTCCCCAGCCCCCCAGATGCGGATCCTGGGCTCCAGGGAACGGTCGTATCCATCCGAGTCGGCATCGCCCGCCACGATCACGTCCACGTCGGCGTGGTCGGCGAGCCGCTCCACGAGCTGGCGGCTGTAGCTCGCCGTCCCCGAAGGCTCCGGCGGCCACGGGGTGAACACCGCCAGTCGGGCCCGGCTTCGTCCCGAGGTGTCCCGGTGGCTCGGCATGGCCAGGGCTCGCTCATAGCCCTCGAGTGCCCTCCGCGCGACCCGCTCCCAGGTGAAGTGGGCGATGCGCTCTTGCGAGACGCGCCGCAGGCGGTCGAGCTCGGTCTCGTCGTCGAGGGTCCCTTTGATGCGCCCCGCGATGTCGTCCGGATCCGAGGGGTCGAACGTGGCGCGGGGGTCACCGAGGATCTCGGGCACCGAGGAGACGTTGCTCCCGATCACAGGCGCGCAGCAGGCCATCGCCTCGAGGATCGGGAGCCCGGCCCCCTCGTAGAGCGAGGGAAAGACGAACAGCCCGCAGCGCCGGTAGAGCGCGGACAGCTCCCGGTCCGGCACGAAGCCCGTGAGCAGGAGCTGGTCGCCGTGAACCCCGAGCTGGCCCGCGAACCCCTCGAGACTCTCCCGCGCCCTGGAGTCGAGCTTGTAGGTGATGACGAGCTGGTGACGCTCGCGAAACCGCTCCGGCAGCCGGGCGTATGCCTCGATCAACCCGATGACGTTCTTGCGCCAGTCCCCGCCCCCGACGTAGAAGAGGAAGCCATCGCGGAGACCGGGGAACCTGCCGCCGAGGATCTTCGCCGCCTCCTCGCGGGAGCCGACCATCGAGGCGATCTGAAACGAGGTCCCGGCGTCGATCACCGTGATCCGGTTCTCGTCGACCTGCAGACGCTCCACCGCGTCGGCCGCCGAGCATTGAGAGACGGCGAGGATGTGGTCCGCCGTCCGGACGATGCCGAGCCGGGCGAGCCAGCGGGACATGTTGATGGGATCGGGATCGACGTAGTGCTCGGAGAAGATCAAGGGGATCAGGTCGTGGAGCGTGACTACCAGCCTGGTCCCGGGCCGACGAGCCCATCGGGGCCACTGATCCTCGAGCGTCACGGACGGCGTCGGTCCCTCGAATGGCGATGTGACGTGGTAGATCGACGGCTTCGGATCCGGCTCGGATCCCTTGCCGCTCACCCAACCCAGCTTTCCCGTTCCCTGCACGAAGTCCAGCGACGGCGGCACCGGGAGAGCCGGGGTGAGCCCCACCGTGTGGACGGCTTCTGGAGCGAGGCGCAGGATCGCCTCCGTTGAATCAGCCGCCTGGCGTGCGATTCCGCGCTCGAAGTTGACGACGTTCTGGCAGCCCTGAACGTCGATCCAGACGCTCCGGCTGGGCAGGCCCATCAGCGCGGGGAGGTGCGCCGCGCCACGAGGAGGGCCCCCTCCTGGGACAGGAGGTCGCCGATTCGCTGCAGATCGGCGCCATTGGCCTCGGAAGGCTCTCTCATGTAGAGCACCGCCCCAAAATGCCCCCCTTCCGCGTCCAGGTCCTCGAGCCCATCCACCTGGGTCACGTCGTAGCCGGCGGAGGCGAGGGCGTCCGCGGCCTTCTGGCCGCGCCTGCCCACCACCAGCACAGGCCCGTGCACCTCCAACCCCGCCAGGGCCGTCTCCTCCGGGGTGGGAGCAGCCTTCGCCCCGCTCTGCTCCACGAGGTCACCGAGCCTGCGCAGCTCCACTCCGACATAGGCGAGGGACTCGACGGCCGCCGCGCGCAGGGATGCGACCTCGGCGCGAAGCTCCTTGAGCGGCAGCGTGAGCAGGCGGTAGGGAAGGCGGAGCAAGCGCACGAGCAGCATCAGCGCCCGAAGCTTCAGCCTCTCGAGCAGGGGGCCCTCCACCGCGATCTCCTGCTTCGGATCCGGCACGGCTGGGATTGAAGCAGAGGGACGGGCAGCGCTCCCCCGGTTGGATTGCAGCCTGTCGTCAGCCGCCCGGCTTGATCAACGTCACGAGGACGCTGGTCCAGAGATGCTCGCCCTTGCGCAGCACGATGTGCGGGTACGGCGTCGGCAGATGCCGGATCGCCGGAGGGGGTGCGTCCCGGCCCAAGCGCGTCTTGACTCGATCGGCGATGGATGGGCCCTTCAGCACCTCGAACAGGCTGTCGAAGTCGACGGGCGCGGCCATCGTCTCTGCTGAGATCGAGAAGTCGAGCGGAGAGGCGAGCTCCCAGTCCAGGCCGTCGAGCAGGACCTGTCGCAGCTCGGACTCGTCGAAGAGGACGGTCCCGGGCAGCCCGGGCGGCGGCCCCGCGAGACGAAACTCGGTCGCCAGGGCGACCACCCCGCCGGGCCGGACGACGCGGTACATCTCCTCGACGCTCCTGTGGATGTCGTCGAGGGCGCCGAAATGCTCGATCGACCCCGAGGAGAAGATCCCGTCGAAGGAGTCATCCTCGTAGCGCAGCTCGAGCGCGTTCATGTGCTGGACCACGAGCCGGCGCGGGTTCCAGTCGAGCGTCGTCTCCGTCTCCGGGGAATGAAGCATCCCGGCGCCCGAATCCATGGCCGACCAGGAATCCTCGGTGAGATAGAGGTCGGTCGCGAAGACGCGGTTGACGTGACGGGTGAGCCAGAAGATCGTGGTCTCGGTGCCCGCTCCGACCCCGAGGATGTCGGCATCGCCCCGGAGTGCGCCGAAGTCACGCAGCGCCCGGGCGCTCATCGCCACCTCCCAGGGCTTGCGGTGTTCCTCGCCGTCCGGATAGTCCGGTCGCTCCGGCCCGACCCCGGCCATGTCGCGCATCAGCTCCCGCAGATCCAGGTCGCGAAAGTCCTCGAGCTCGCAGAGCTTGCAGTACGAGAGTGAGCTGCCTTGCATCGCGGGCACTACTCGTACCCGGAGCGAGTCACCTTGCCCGCGAGCTGGTCCTCCAGTGACGCGACGTCGGCATCCACCATCAGCTCGATGAGCTCCTTGAAGCGCACGGTCGGCTCCCAGCCCAGCTTCTCCTTCGCCTTGCCGGCGTCGCCGAGCAGATGGTCGACCTCCGAGGGCCGGTAGTAGTTCGGATCGATCTCGACGTGCCCGTCGGGATCCAGGCCCTTCCGGGCGAACGCGACCTCGACCGCCTCGCGAACGGTGTGGGTCTCGCCCGTCGCGATCACGAAGTCCTCGGGCTCGTCGGCCTGGAGCATCATCCACATCGCCTCGACGTAGTCCGGGGCGTAACCCCAGTCCCGCTTCGCATCGAGGTTGCCGAGGTAGAGCTTGTCCTGCAGGCCGGCGGCGATCCGGGCAACGGCGCGGGTGATCTTCCGGGTGACGAAGGTCTCGCCGCGTCGCGGGGACTCGTGGTTGAACAGGATCCCGTTGACGGCGAACAGGTCGTAGGCCTCGCGATAGTTCACCGTCGCCCAGTAGGACGCGACCTTGGCCACGCCGTACGGGCTGCGCGGATGGAACGGCGTCTCCTCGTTCTGCGGCGGCGGAGCGGCGCCGAACATCTCGGATGAGGAGGCCTGGTAGAAGCGCGTCCTCACTCCCGCCTCCCTGATCGCCTCGAGCAGGCGGACCGTGCCCGCGCCCGTGATGTCGAAGGTGTACTCCGGGATGTCGAAGGAGACCCGGACGTGGCTCTGGGCACCCAGGTGGTAGACCTCGTCGGGCTGCAGCTCGTAGAGCAGTTTCACCAGCGCGACCGAGTCGGAGAGGTCGCCGTAGTGCGTGAACAGCCGGACCCCCTGCTCGTGCGGGTCGTGGTAGAGGTGGTCGATCCGATGGGTGTTGAAGCTCGAGGAGCGGCGGACGATGCCGTGGACCTCGTAGCCCTTCTCGAGCAGCAGCTCGGCGAGGTAGGAGCCGTCCTGGCCGGAGATCCCGGTGATCAGTGCGCGCCTATCCGTCCCCTCCACACGGGGAAGCGGCGGGTTGAGTGCGTTCTGGTCAGCCATCGCGGCGCCAATATAGGCCGTCCCCCGAACGCCTACTCTCCCCCGCCGGATGACACTGCTCTCGGTCATCACCCCCGCGAGGAATATGGCGAGCTATCTGCCGTACACGCTCGACAGCGTCGCCGCGCTGGGAATCCCGCATGAGCACGTCGTCGTGGACGGGGCATCCGACGACGGCACCGTCGAGCTGCTCGAGCGGCGCGACGACCCAGATCTGCGGTGGATCTCGGAACCCGACAGCGGGCAGACGGAGGCGGTCAACAAGGGGCTGCGGCTCGCCAAGGGCGATCTGCTCGCCTGGGTGAACGCCGACGACGCGTATATCCCCGGCGCGGTCGACAGGGCGCTCGACCACCTGCTGCGAGATCCGGAGGTGGGCGCGATCTTCGGCGCCGTCAACTACGTCGACGAGCTCGGCGAGGTCTTCCGGACCCTGGTCCCGCCGAGGTTCAGCTGGCGCAAATACCTCTACTTCGGCGCCTTCGTCACGACACCCACGATCATCTGGCGGCGCGAGCTGCTCGAGCGGGCGCCGTCGCTCGACGAGCGCTACAAGGACGCGGCCGACTACGACTTCTTCCTGCGGCTGCTGCGCGGGGCTCGCGTCGATCGCATCGACGAGCCGTACCTGAACTTCCGCTACCACCCGACCAGCAAGACCACGACCGACGTCTGGGTGCAGCTCGACGAGGCCCGCGAGATCCGGCTGCGTTGGGCGCGGAACCCGC
>DASTAI010000260.1:0-6697 GCA_035712865.1 Solirubrobacterales bacterium | reverse complement strand
CCTCGTCGATCTCGTCGTTCGATCCCGCCGCCAGCACGCTCGGGTTCGTCGGGTCGATCGCCACCGTCGGCTCGTTCTGCTTGTTCTGCGGAAACGGCGACGGGGGGCTCCCCGTATTCACCAGCGCCTCAGCGGCCTCCGCCGCCGCGGGTATGAAGGCAGCAGCCAGCACCACCATCGAGACGGCCAACCAAGCTCGCTTCAGCATCCGAATCCTCCTGCGTGGGTCTCCCCGCGGACACCCTATCGCCGGGGTCAAGCCCCCACCCAGGGGACCTCAGGCGAGGGCGGGCGCCTCGGGCAGCCGCTCGAGCGCCGCGGAGAGCTCCTCTTCCGGCATCTCCAGATCCTGGAGCTCCCCGGCGAAGTAGGCCGCGTAGGCCGACATGTCGAAGTGCCCATGGCCGGAGAGGTTGAAGAGGATGACCCGCTCCTCCCCGGCCTGCTTCGCCTCCTCGGCCTCGTCGAACACCGCGCGGATCGCGTGCGCGGGCTCGGGTCCCGGAATGATCCCCTCGCAGCGGGAGAACCTCACCGCCGAGGCGAAGGCCGCGGTCTGGGCGATCGCCTTCGGCTCGACCAGGCCCTCCTTCACCAGCGCGCTCAGGCTCGGCGCGTCGCCGTGATAGCGAAGGCCGCCGGCGTGCACGGGGGGCGGGACGAAGTCGTGGCCCAGCGTGTACATGGGCATCAGCGGAGTCATGCCCACCGTGTCGCCGAAGTCGTACGCGTAGCGACCGCGGGTGAGCGTCGGACACGCCGCCGGCTCCGCGGCCACGAACCGCGTCTCGGTTCCCTCACGCAGCTTTTGGCGCAGGAAGGGATAGGCGACCCCCGCGAAGTTGGAGCCGCCGCCGACACAGCCGATCACGACGTCGGGCGCCTCGCCGGCGAGCTCGAGCTGGGCGATGCACTCCTGCCCGATCACGGTCTGGTGCAGGCAGACGTGGTTGAGCACCGAGCCGAGCGAGTAGTTCGTGTCATCGGCGCCCGCCGCGACCTCCACGGCCTCCGAGATCGCGATGCCGAGGCTGCCCGACTGATGCTCGGCCTGTGAGCGGCCCGCCTCGGTCAGATCCGACGGGCTGCGGTGAACGGTTGCGCCCCAGGTTTCGATCATCGCCTTCCGGTACGGCTTCTGGTCGTAGGAGATACCGACCATGAAGACCTCGCACTCGAGCCCGAACAGCTGGCAGGCGAGCGCCAGGGCCGATCCCCACTGCCCCGCGCCCGTCTCGGTCGCGAGCTTGCGGATCCCAGCTTCGCGGTTGTAGAAGGCCTGAGCTACTGCGGTGTTCGGCTTGTGGGAGCCCGCGGGCGAGACCCCTTCGTACTTGTAGTAGATGTGCGCCGGCGTATCGAGCTCGCGCTCCAGTCGCCGCGCCCGGAAGAGCGGCGTCGGACGCCAGAGGCGGTAGATGTCCCGGATCTCCTCCGGGATCTCGATCTCGGGCTCCGCCGACACTTCCTGCTCGATCAGCGCCATGGGAAAGATCGCGGCCAGGTCCTCCGGCGCGAGCGGGTCCCCCGTGGCGGGGCTGAGAGGCGGCGGCGGGGGATCGCCCGGAAGGTCGGCCAGCAGGTTCACCCAGCTGGTCGGGATCTCCTCCTCGGAGAGGGCGAATTTCACAGTTTCTCCCAACCTGCGTCCGATTCTATGGCCAGCATTCCCGCCATGCCTCGCGAGGCTTGGACGCCCCCGCGAGCGGTCCCGACTGGACCGATGTCCTAGCCGGACGCGTCCACAACGCTAAACAGAGACCCGGCGGCGCCCGATGAGGGGGGTAATGAGGGGTAGGCGGTCATCTCTGCTTGCAATCGCGTTCGCGGCATCCCTGCTGGGTGGTGCCCTGACGGCGAGCGGCGCCGGCGCTCTGACACTGGCCAGCCAGACCTACCAGCTGAGCGGCGCCGACACGAAGCAGCGGCTGACGGTTCGCTGTCCCGGCAAGAAGGCCCTCCCCTACAGCGGCGGGATGGTCACCGATCCCCTCGGGCCGAACGGCGAGGGCGTGTACCCGCACTCCTACGAGCGCCTCGGCGTCCAGCGTGGCTGGCACGTCACCCCGGTTCTCTACTCGCCCACCCTGCAGCGGAGCCTGAGCCGCTCCGTGACGCTGCAGGTCGTCTGCGGCCCGAGGCTGGGACCGGTCAGCTCCCCGCACAACACAGGTTTCGTCAGCCCCGGTGAGACCGAGACCGTGACCGCCACCTGCCCGAAGGGCAACCGACTGCTGGGCGGCGGCTTCCAGCGCACCAACTTCGTCACGCGAGGCGGCAACTACGTGACCGAGTCTCGGGCGGCCTCGGATCGCTCCTGGCAGGTGTCCGGCGGCGCCTTCGGCAACTTCGGCGGCGAGCTGACGGCGATCGCCTACTGCCTGAAAGCCGGGTCGGCGCTGGTGAGCGAGGTCGACTCCGAGACGGCGCTCCCGATGAATGAGTCCGCCACGACCACCACTCCCGCCTGTCCAGGCGGCTCGAGCATGGTTGGCGGCGGCTTCTCCACCTCACCGACGGGATCGGCTCTGGTCTCCTCGGCCTACTTCGACCCGTCCGGCGGATGGTCGGCGACGGCCTTCAACGAGTTCGGGCCGACTGCGACGCTCACGGCTCACGCCTACTGCATGACCAACGCGATGATCAAGCGGCGGGCGAAGATGCGCCATGGCACCCGCGCCCAGCACGAGCGGACGATCAAGGCGCCGAAGATCCTCGACAGTGCCCTGAAGGTCGCCATCTCCGAGCGGGTGTCGAACAACGGCTGCTTCCCGTCGCCGGGGGGCCTCGTCGGGGCGCTCCAGGCGAACAAGATCCAGGCCCGGCAGGCTGCGAACCCTCGCGCCGTCGGCGGTGGCGGCAGCGTGGTGAACGTGCTGACCGATCTGGCCTCCTGCGAGCGAGTGCGCCTCGCCGTGCGGCAGCACGGCAGCGTGATCGTCCTCGATTCGGCGACCGGCGCGGTCACCAAGCGGCGCTAGCCGGGTAGCGAAGCCCTCAGCCGAGGCGGTCTTTGAGCGCCGCGAGCTGGGACTGCAGCTGGTCGGGAAGCCGGTCGCCGAAGCGCGCGAGATGCTCCTCGACCTGCGGGAGCTGCGCCTTGACGGCCTCCGGGTCCACCTCGAGGAGAAGCCGCATGTCGTCGGGGGTGACATTGGCGCCCTCGATGTCGATCTCGCCCTCGGCTGGAACCCACCCGATCGGCGTGTCGACGGCCTCGCCCTCACCCTCGCTGCGGCGGAAGATCCACTCGAGCACGCGGATGTTCTCGCCGAAGCCGGGCCAGACGAAGTTGCCCTCGTCGTCCTTGCGGAACCAGTTGACGAGGAAGATCTTCGGCAGCTTCGCTCCCTCGCGCTCGGCGGTCTTCAGCCAATGGACGAAGTAGTCCGCCATGTTGTAGCCGCAGAACGGCAGCATCGCCATCGGATCGAATCGCAGCTCTCCCACGGTGCCGTCCGCCGCCGCGGTCTTCTCGACCGACATGGTCGCGCCGAGGAAGACCCCGTGCTCCCAGTCGAACGCCTCCGTGACGAGCGGGACGACGGTCGCGCGGCGCCCTCCGAAGAGGAAGGCGTCGATCGGGACGCCCGCCGGGTCCTCCCACTCCTCCGCGATACACGGGCACTGCGAGGCCGGCGTCGTGAAGCGGGCGTTGGGGTGCGCGGCGGGCTCGTCCGAGTCCGGCGTCCACTCGTTGCCCTTCCAGTCGATGGCGTGCTCCGGCGGCTCGCCGGTCATGCCCTCCCACCAGATGTCGCCATCGTCGGTGAGGGCGCAGTTGGTGAAGATCGTGTTCTTCTCGATCGTCGCCATCGCGTTCGGATTCGTCTTGTAGCTCGTGTTCGGCGCGACTCCGAAGAAGCCGGCCTCGGGATTGACGGCGTAGAGCCGCCCGTCCTCGCCGAACTTCATCCAGGCGATGTCGTCGCCGACCGTCTCGGCGGTCCAGCCCTCCAGCTTCGGAATCAGCATCGCCAGGTTGGTCTTGCCCGACGCGGACGGGAAGGCCCCGCTGACGTACTTCACCTTGCCCTCGGGCGAGGTCAGCTTGAGGATCAGCATGTGCTCGGCGAGCCAGCCCTCGTCGCGCGCCATCACCGAGGCGATGCGCAGCGCGAAGCACTTCTTGCCCAGCAGGGCGTTGCCGCCGTAGCCCGAGCCGAAGGACCAGATCTCACGGCTCTCCGGGTAGTGGACGATGTACTTCGTGTCGTTGCACGGCCAGGAGACGTCCTCCTGTCCGTCCTCGAGCGGCATCCCGACCGAGTGGACGCAGGGGACGAACTCGCCATCCTCGCCGAGCACCTCGAGGGCGGGCGCCCCCATCCGCGTCATGATCCGCATCGACGTCGCGACATACGCCGAGTCCGTGAGCTGGACGCCGATGTGTGAGATCGGCGAGCCGATCGGTCCCATCGAGAACGGCACCACGTACATCGTGCGGCCGCGCATGCAGCCGCTGAAGAGCTCCTTCAGGGCAGTGCGCATCTCGGAAGGCTCACGCCAGTTGTTGGTCGGGCCGGCGTCCTCCTCCCGCTCGGAGCAGATGAAGGTCCGGTCCTCAACACGCGCCACGTCCGACGGGTTGGAGCGGGCGAGGTACGAGTTCGGCCGCTTCGCTTCAGAGAGCTTCTCGAAGGTTCCGGCGTCGACCAGCTGCTGGGCGAGGGTGTCGTATTCCTCCGCCGAGCCATCACACCAATGGATCGAGTCGGGCTGCGTCAGCTCGGCGATCTGCTCGACCCACTGGACGAGCTGAGCGTGCTTTGTGGATGGCGTGGACGATGCCTCTGTCGTGGCGCTTGTGTCACTCACTGATGCGTTCAACTCCTTGCCGGTTGAATTGATGACCCCCATTCCCTGCCGGGCGCGGGATGGTTTCACATCCCCCGGCCACAACGGCCGCTCCGGCTTGTGAGGGCTACTACGGATCGTAAGGGGTCACGAAGGGCCCGTGCGCAGGGCTCGTGCCGGGAGTAACTAGCCTGGCCGGGGGACCACGAGGACGGGGCAGGGCGCCTGGCGAATCACCCGCGAGGAGACACTGCCGAGCAGCAGGCGCATCACCGGGCCGAATCCGCGCGACCCGAGCACCAGCAGGTCCACGCCGCTCTCGGCGGCCTCGAGCAGCCTCTCGACCGGGTCGCCCCGTTCGAACACGGGCAGGGCCCGCAGCTCGCCCGGGAGCGCGGCGACGGCCTCGCTGAGCTGCGTCTGGAAGTCCGGCCCCGCGTCGGCTCCCGCCTGCGCCGCCGCCGCGGCGCCCATGCCCGGCACCGGCGTCGCGACCGCGATCACCCGCAGCGACCCGCCGAATTTCGACGCCAGTCTCGCGGCCTCCTCCAGCGCCGCATGTGACTCCGCCATGCCGTTGAACCCGACGGCTGCCACACGCAGGCGGTCCTGGGAGTGATCGGATTCCGCGTATCCCTTGGGGGCGATGACGAGGCGGCACTTCGCGCCGTGGAGCAGATGCTCGGCGACGCTGCCGGGCGAAACCGAGCCGACGTGCCCGTGGTGCGTCGAGCCGAGGACGATCAGGTCCGCGTCGCCCCTCTCCGCCAGAGCCTGAAGCGCGTCCGCCGGCGAGCCCTTCTCGACATGGATGACCCTGAGCTCGCCACCGTCCCTCTCCACGATCCGTTCCGCGAGGACGCGGGCATCCTCGCCCCGCTCCGTTTCCACGTAGCCGACCACGACCTGCGGATAAATGGGCGCGGCCTCAGCCATCGATGTCGAATTCTGGCGCGCCGATACGTCTATTCCTTGAGGGCAGCCAAAGGGGCCGCCGGTAAGAAGGAGCGTCAGATGAGTCGACTACGCCGGAACCGCGTCGGAAGCAAGGACCGCCTCGAGCAGTCCCGGGAACCGCGCGTCGAGATCCTCGCGCCGGAGCTCCGTCAGCTTGCTGGTCCCCTCTCGCTTCTGCCGGATGACCCCGGCTTCCCGGAGGACCCGGAAGTGATGGGTCTTGGTCGACTTGGAGACGCCGAGCTCGATCGACCCGCAGGCGCAGGGCTCAGTACTGCCGGCGAGCCGGCGCACGATCTCGAGCCGCTGCGGATCGCTGAGGGCGTGCAGCACGCCCGGCAGCTCGATTTCGTCCCGCTCCGGGTGATGCAGCTTCGTTGTGTGATCCATTCCCATTGTTCGATTGTACGACGATGATCGAACTTTTGATACGATGATCATCGTACTAACGAATCAGCAGGAAGGCAAGCGAATGACGGAACACGAGAGCATTCAGGCAGCACCAGCCGCCGAAGAGACGCACGAGACCGGTCACCGCGGGCCGAGCCCCTCGCAGCTCGACGCGGCCGTCGAGGCCGCCTACATCCTGGAGGCCGTCCGGAAGTGAATCCGGTGACGGCCGCCAGGGACATCGTCGGGCGCAATTCCAACGCGCTCCTGCTGGTCGTCTGTCTCGGCCAGTTCATGGTGATCCTCGACGTCTCGATCGTGAACGTGGCGCTGCCGTCGATCAAGGACGTGCTCGGCTTCTCGACCAACGGCCTGCAGTGGGTCCTGAATGGCTACACCCTCACCTTCGCGGGCTTCCTCTTGCTCGGCGGCCGCGCGGCCGACCTCTTCGGCCGCAGGCGAATGTTCTACGCCGGCACCCTCCTCTTCTCCGGTGCCTCGCTGATCTGCGCGATCGCCCCCACCGCCGGGACGCTGGTCGCCGCGCGAGCGC
>DASTAI010000259.1:0-6057 GCA_035712865.1 Solirubrobacterales bacterium | reverse complement strand
GAGCGGATGCAGGAAGCATATGAACGTGATGTCACGCTGCCGCCTCTTCCGGTCGAGCTGGATCACGACGTCCGCGTCTAACGGCTGAGCGTGTCCGGCCGTTGATCGTCGCTTCCCACCCGTGGCCCGATCAGGCGCGCGAAACCGTCACATCCCGGGGGAGGGGCGCTCGCGCTGAGCGGGAGCCCCAGCTGCCCGCCCGGCCTTATCTGACCAACCAGTACTCCCAGTCGTGAGGGGGCGAGGGTCGTAAGCGTGAGCGCCGGAGGCTGGAAACCGCCGATCCGTCCGGTCCATGTCGTCAGCTTCCTAGCTGATGCGGGAATGGCTGCGGGAACACTTCCCCGAGGTCTTGGCGATTGGCCTGGTTTGCACCGTCAACTTCGCCATCCTCGCGGGGCTGCTGTTCAGCCAATAGCGGAGGGAAGGTGAGCGCCCTACTCCGACAGCCCGGCTGCTTCGAGGGCGGCATCCTTGTCGGCGAATGGCTCTACCCGGACGATAAGGCCGTCCCGGATCGAGTACATCTGGGCCCACGTTTGGTGCACCTCCGCGCCACTCGACGTTCCAACGCCGCGAAACTCGACGACCGTGATCACCGTGTCGTCGGCGTCGATCCACTCCTTGACTTCGAGCCGCAGGCCAAGGTTCTCCTTGAACTCGCTCCACATCCCCATCAGCTCTTCGTGCCCTCGATAGACGGGCCTGTCAACCGCACCGAGGTACGGAATCCACTCGACCTCGGGGTGATAGGCGCCTATTGCCGCTTCGAAGTCCCCACGGTTAAACGCCGCAAAGCTTCCGCGAACCCGCTCCACGTTCTCCTCCGACATCGCCCGCCCAGTATCTCGCGGCTAGGGGGCCTAGACGCGAAGAAGCCCCATCCCGGACCGGAGGGAACGGGGTGCAGGGGGGCTTCTCCGCTAAGCCCCTGGCTAACCCGAGCTGTGAGTGCAGGACGGGCTGCCAAGGGCGATCTCGACGCTCTCCCGCGCCGCCCTTGCTTTCCATGGGGAGATTTCTCAACGGGGGCCCAGACGCGAAGAAGCCCAGGCAAGGCGACGAGGGGCCTCGCCGCGTTGACTCGCGATTCACGCTGATTTAGGGTCGTTGCATGGCCATGCGCCGGCGTCGGGCGTTGAAGCGCGTTGCGCTCACCGGCTTTGTTGCGGCGCTTTCGCTTGCCGCAATCGCCTCGCCCGCCTCGGCGTCGGTCACGATCGGCCAGCTCGCCCAAAACTCGCCGTCGTCGGAGACATCTGCCGATACCGACCGCGCCCAGCCCAGCGTCGTCTCGGGGAACTCGTACGTCGTCCCCGCGAGCGGAGGAGTCACCACCTGGACGCTCACCTCCTGGAGCCACAATGCCGCCGCTGACGTAGGGCAGGAGCTGACGATGAAGGTGTTTCGCAAGGTCGCGGACCCTCTCACCTACACGGTGGTTGGCCACGACGGCCCCAGATCCCTCACCCCGAGCATCGTCAACACCTTCCAGACTCGCCTCCCGGTGAAGGCTGGTGATGTTCTCGGCAACAACTCGAAAAGCCCAGCCGACAATGCCTCCTACTTCCCCGCTCCCGGGGAGTCATTCATAGAGCTTCAACCCGGCCTCGCTGACGGCCAGATGGGGACCTTTGCGCTCGGTGCTGACCCCCTGCGCCTCAACATCTCCGCCGTGCTGGAGCCGGACGCGGATCAGGATGGCTTTGGGGACGAGACCCAGGATCAGTGCCCCGCAAACGCCGGCACCCAGGGTCCATGCCCGGTCGCGCCAGTGACATCGGCCAAAAAGCAGAAGTGCAAGAAAAAGAAAAAGAAGCACTCGGCCGAATCCGCCAAGAAGAAGAAGTGCAAGAAGAAAAAGAAGAAGTAGCGCCGGCCTACTGCGCGGAGCATCTCCGTTAAGACACTGTTGCTTTCCGTGCTAAGCAGCACCCTGTCGACCCGAAGCGCCGCGTCTCCATGTGCAGGGCGGCAGCGTCCAATACCCCTCCACACAGGAGCACCTCCACTTCGGACTCCTTGGCTAATCGCGAGCAGAGAGGGGCGAGGTTTGCAACCTGTTAGCAACCCAGGCTTGCGGGCCCCTCGATCGCTTCGTCAAACCAGGCGTTCCAGCGACTAATAGCCGAGCGCGAACTTCGCGTCCTCGGACATCATCTCCGGGGACCAGGGCGGGTCGAAGACCATCTTCGGGTGGACCTTGCTCACACCCTCGAGCTGGCCGACGAACTCCCGCATCTGCTCTGACACCTGTGGCCCGATCGGGCAGGCGGGAGTGGTCAGGGTGAAGGTGATGTAGACCTCGTCGCTCTCGATCTCGACGTCGTAGACCAGCCCGAGCGAGACGAAATCGAGGCCGAGCTCGGGGTCGATGACCTCCTCGAGCGCCTCGTAGATGTCGTCTTCTGTCGCGGTTCCTGTGGCCATCGCCTTCAAAGGATAGGCAGGTCGAACCCGTAACCGGTCGACTCCCCGCCCCGGGTAGCCTTGCTGGCCGTGCTGTTTCTGGTTGTGATCTTCATTCTCGTGCCGATCGCGGAGCTCTACGTGATCATCCAGGTCGGCAACGTGATCGGCCTTGGCCCCACGCTGTTCCTCCTCCTCGCTGATGCAGTGCTCGGCTCGCTTCTGTGGCGGCACCAGGGTCGCGCCGCCTGGGTCCGCTTCAACCGCGCGCTGGCGGAGGGCCGGGTGCCCCACAAGGAGGTCTTCGACGGTGTCCTGGTGATCCTGGGCGGCGCCCTCCTCATCACCCCGGGCTTCCTGACCGACATCCTCGGGCTGATCCTGCTGATCCCGCCAACCCGTGCCGTGGTACGTGCAATGTCCGCCCGCTTCGTCCGGCGCCGAATTGCGCTCGGCGAGGCAGTGTGGACCTTCGGAACGCCCCGCCGCGGCCCCAGCCCGCGTCCCGCGCCGAACGGGCCGGCGGGGACGCGCCGAGGCCCCGGCCCCGATGACCTCTTCAGCTGGGAGGAGCCCCCGGCGTCACCTCGGCAAAGCGGCTCCCACCCCGATGACATCGAGGGCACAGGACACGAGATCCGAGACGAGGACGAGCTGCCTCCGGGCAGGGAGCCGTTCGGCGGATGAACGACCTGGTGCGAGATTTCTTCGTCTGCGGCTTCGGCGATCCGGCCTCGGGCCTCGGCGGCCTGGCCTGGGACTTCGGAGAGCCCGGCGCCCTGCTGCTGGCTGAGGGGGAGGCGCGGCCGGCCACGTTCGCCCTCGAGGAGGGAGGCGAAGCGCTGACGCTCGAGATCACGGGGGGTGACGCGACTCTCACCGCGACCGTGAGCCCCCGTACCACGGAGCTCGCCCTCGACGACGGTTCCGGCCTGACCGCCTCCGTCTGCGTCGCCGACGTGAGTCCGAAGGGCGGCGCGGAGTCGATCCGTTGTCCCGCCCAGGTCAGCCGTTGGAGCTCCAGTCCCGTCGAGGGCGCCGGGACGTTCCGGCACCTGGCGATCGATGGCGGCGATGAGTCGCTGGTCGTCGCGGTCGCTCGAGGCGAGCCGGGAGTCGAGCACGGCGACGAGCAAGCCGCCTCCTGGCTGATCCGCGGCGAGGACGAGAGTCGATTCGAGGATGCATTCATCTCCACGGAGTACGACCCGGCCGACAACCCGACGCGCTTCGGGCTCGAACTCTGGCCCGAGGATTCCGAGCGGGCGAGCCGGGCGGCGGCGACGAGGGTCTCGGCGTCGATCCTCGGCGGCGCCGGGGCCGGAGATCTCTGGGCCGGGCTCTTCAGTGGCCACACGGACGGGAGCGAGGGGATCGGCAGCTATCTGCTCTGGCGCGCATGAGCCAGCCTGAGCGGATCACGACCATCATCTCGGACTTCGGCGGCGTGTTGACCACCCCGCTGATTCAGTCCTTCGCAGCCGTCCAGGATCAGACAGGGGTTCCATTCGAGGCGCTGGTCGGAGCGATGACCGCGATCCAGGAGGACGAGGGTCGCCACCCGCTCTTCGAGCTCGAGACGGGCCGCCTGAGCGAGGCCGACTTCCTGCAGAAGATCGGGGACCGACTGGAGCCGGTGCTCGGACACCGCCCCGAGCTCCACCGCTTCCGGGAGATCTACTTCGACGCCCTCCATCCGAATGAGCCGATGATCGAACTGATGCGCGAGGCGAAGAGCAACGGCCATCGCATGGGGCTGCTGACGAACAACGTCCGCGAATGGGAGCCGCTCTGGCGGACGATGCTCCCCGTCGACGAGATCTTCGAGGTGGTCGTCGACTCCGGATTCGTGGGGATGCGCAAGCCGGACCGGGAGATCTACGACCTCACGCTCGAGCGCATGGGACGCCCGCCGGCTGAGGAGTGCCTCTTCATCGACGACACCGACGTCAACTGCG
This sequence comes from Solirubrobacterales bacterium, assembly GCA_035712865.1. GTDB lineage: Bacteria > Actinomycetota > Thermoleophilia > Solirubrobacterales > 70-9 > DASUPK01. Next base: position 1,690 of record DASTAI010000259.1, on the reverse strand, counting down.
ACGCCGCCCGAGAGCTCGGCATGTCGGCCGTCCACTATCGAGACAACGAGCAGGCGATCGGCGAGATCCGCGCGACGCTCGGCCTCTGAGGTACCCGATTTAGGCCACGGGCCAGTCGTCCAGAGCGTGCCCCGGACTCAAAAACACGCGCGGGTGCGTCGATCCAGGAGACGTGTACGACCACGACGGGACCACCCCTGGGCAAGCGGATAGCTCGGATGCACCCAAGGTCGCTCGGCGCTGGGTCGGCGACCCGACCTCCCCGGCACCGACCGCTAAAGACCGCCCCGATCCGAAGCCGGAATATGAGTCGTACCGCTCCTGGGACAAGCTGCTGCTCGTCGTTGGAGCCATCGTGGTGGTCGTGGCACTGCTGGTGGTGCCGGGGCTGCTCAACCGCGGCGGCCAGAACCCCGTCGCGGCGGCCGCCGAGGCGACGAGCAATGTCTCCGGGGCCCACTTCACCTTCACCGGGAATGCCACGGGAACGGAGTCGGTCAGCATGAGCGGCCGGGGTGTGATGAACGGCGAGACCAATCGCCTCTCGCTCATCATGAGCGCCACGGGCTCAACCGCCGCCGGCACACAGGGCTTCACCCTCCAGGAGGTCGTCGACGAGGGCGATCTCTACCTCAACTCGCCGGAGCTGGGAGCCGCGTTCGGAGGGTCCGACCGGTGGATGCTGGTGCGCTCGGAGGCCCTGGGGAATCTCCTGCAGGCCGACGCGAGCGGTGGCGGGATGTCAGCCAGCCCGAGCCAGCAGCTCGACGCGCTCAAGGACGCAAGCTACGAGGTGGCGGAGGTCGGACCGGAGCAGGTGAACGGTCTCAACACCACCCGCTACCGGGCCCTGCTCGACATCGGCAAGCTCACGGACGAGCTGAAAGACGAGGTCTCCGGGGAGTACGGCGAGGTGATCGAGAGGTCGATGGACCAGGTCTCGAGCGCGAGCGTGGACGTCTGGATCGATTCAGACGGGCTGATCCGCCGCGAGGCCTCGAACACGTCGATGGGTTCCCTGGGCACCTTCAGCATGACGATGGACTTCAGCCACTACGGCAGCCATCCGGACATCCAGGTCCCACCCTCCTCCCAGGTGTTCGACGTGACGTCCCTGATGCAGAACGCGCTGGACGAGCTCAACAGCTGAGCCGACGGCTCAGTTCTCCGAACCGCCGCGATCCCACATGTAGAGCTCCATCGCCTCACGGCAGAGCTCCATCAGGCGAGGCGGCGAGAGCCACTCGAGCACCAGGTCGAGCGCGCGCTCTTCCGAGATCCCCTCCTCGAAGGCCTCCTCGCCGCGGAAGCCGGCGGCGAGCTTGAGGGCCTCGCGGCGGTTGTCGCCGAGCGACTGGAACGCGCCCATCAGGAAGTCGCGGTTCGGGACCGGCTGGCCGACCTCCATCGAGCCGTGCCAGGCGGCGAGCATCGAGATGTCGTGCTCATCGAGCTCGGAGATCGCCTTGGCGTAGTGCTCCTGGAGCTCCTCGTCGGGAATCTCGTCGACCCAGGCGCGCACCGCCTCACCGAGAAGTTGGCGGCGGGCCTCCCGGCCGACGGAGTCGGCGATGGCCCTGATGGCGTCGGCTGGGTCTACGAAGCAAAGTGTCATTTCGGTGCTGCCTTCCGTCTCGCCTTCCGAGGTCTGATCTGAGGCCAACTTAGACTCGCCCCCGGCGGAAAAAAG
>DASTAI010000258.1:0-2304 GCA_035712865.1 Solirubrobacterales bacterium | reverse complement strand
CCTCGACCGCGAAGTGGCCGCTGTCGAGCATGTGCAGCTCTGCTTCCGGCAAGTCGTGCAGGTAGGCACGGCCGCCCTCCGGGGTGAAGAAGATGTCGTTCTCGCCCCAGAGGATCAGCGTCTTTGGCCGCCACTCGCGCAGGAACGCCTGCCACTCCGGATACAGCTCGACGTTCGTGCGGTAGTCGTACAGCAGGTCGAGCTGCGCCCTGCGCGCGCCGGGTCGCTCGAGAAAGTGCAGGTCCATGTTCCAGTTGTCGGGGCTGATCTGCTCCGGGTCGCGGTGGCCGTGCGTGTAGACGAGCTTCACTCCGTCGAGCTCCAGGAACGGCAGCAGTGGCGCCTCCGTCTCTGGGCTGCGATCGACCCAGAGCGCGTGGCGGATGCCGTCCCAGACGGCGGTGAAGCCCTCCTCGTAGGCGTTCGAGTTCTGGATCACCTGCCACTCGAGCCAGTCGGGATGGCGGCCCACGATACGGTTGCCGATCGGGCCGCCGTAGTCCTGGTGATAGAGACCGAACGGGTGGAAGCCCGTGTGCTCGAGCAGGCCCTCGACGATCTCGGAGAGCCGGTCGAACGTGTAGTCGAAGTCCTCCGGCATGTCGGTGTTTCCGAAACCCGGGTAGTCGGGTGAGAGGACGTGGAAGCGGTCGGCGAGGGCCGGGATGAGATTGCGGAACTGGTGCGAGGAGGCGGGGAAGCCGCCGAGTAGCAGCAGCTTCGGGCTCGCCGGGTCGCCGGCCTCGCGGTAGAAGACGTTCAGGCCCTCGATGTCGGCCGTACGGTTGCTGACCATGCTTGTGCTCCTTTGTGGAAGGTGTGCTGTAGAAGGACCTCAGGTCTGCATCCGATCCACCGCACTTCTTACGTCGAGGGGTAAGAACCTCGGCCGTGGCGATGCGGACGAAGATGTGTCTACGCTCGTCCAGATGGCGCCCGAGGGCACGATCCCGCTCCCGCAGGGGCTGGATGCCGAATCACGATCGTGGCTCGACGGCCTTCGCGCGACCGGGTCGGACCGCGCTCGTGTCCTCGAACGTCTGCACGACCTGCTGCTCCGGGCCGCGCACACCGAGGCATACCGGCGCAGCCACCTCTACCCGGAGATCGGCGGGACGGAGCTCGACGACCTCTGCCGCCAGGCCGCGGACGACGCGGTCGTCGCAGTAACAGCGAAACTCGACGGGTACCGCGGCGCGAGCCGCTTCACGACCTGGGCCTACTCCTTCGCGATCTTCGAGATCTCGACGAAGCTCCGGCGCCATGCGTGGCGCCAGGGGCGCATCCCCACCGCCGACGACGACACGACGTGGGATCGCCTGGCCGAGCGAGCGGGGACCGCCCAGGCAAAGGCGGAGTCGGCGGAGCTCCTCGGCGCGCTGCGGCGCGCCATCGCCGAGGAGCTGACCCCCCGGCAACGACAGGTCTTCGTCGCGGTGGCGCTGAACGAGGTCGAGATCGATGTCGTCGCCGGCGAGCTGCGCTCGACGCGGGGCGCGGTGTACAAGGTGCTCCACGATGCACGGTCGAAGCTTCGCGGCCGGCTCGAGCGCGACGGCCATCTGAAGGAGGAGGGAAAGCGGTGAGCGAGCACGATCTGATCGGGCAGCTGCTGGGAACGGCCGGCGAGGACGCGGGCTGCGAGGGAGCGCACGCCCGCCTTGCCGAATACGTCGAGCAAGAGCTCACCGGGCTCGAGATGGCGGATGTCCTGCCCGCCGTCGCCGAGCACCTGCACAACTGCCCCGCCTGCGTGGAGGATTACCGCGGCCTCGTCGCGCTCGCGCGCGGCCGAGGCTAGCTCCGACAGTTACTCCGGAGCCACCACGAGCTCGACCGTAAAGGTTGATCCCGTACCCGGCCCCGATCTAAGCGTTATCCGTCCGCGGGGGAGTCTCGTCCTCGGGATCCTGAGCCGCCCTGCCGGAAAGTCAGGGGGGTCGCCACGGTGCGAATGACCCTCCGTCGCCTCGACCATCGGTGGAGCCGTGGACGCCTCTCTCCCCAGGAGCTCGTTCCCCGTCGTCGACCGCCGGCCGGGCGAGCGTACTCTCGACCCCGCTCGGCTCGGCGACCACCTCGACCGGCTCTACCGCGCGGCCTGGGCTCTCTGCGGCTCACGCGAAGAGGCAGAGGACCCGGTGCAGGAGACCTACGCGCGCGTGCTCGCCCGGCCGCGCCTGCTCCGCAACGAGGACGACCTCGGCTATCTCCTGCGCGCTCTGCGCAACACCTTCCTCAATCAGAAGCGCACCGAGAGCCGGCGACTTCGCCCGGCCCCTCTACCCGATCAGCTCGATCTGG
>DASTAI010000257.1:0-4384 GCA_035712865.1 Solirubrobacterales bacterium | reverse complement strand
TCGCCCACGACGATGGAGGCGCTGCCGCGTGGCGGGCGGCGGCGGAGAAGCGCCCTGATCCGGGCGAGCAGCTCGGTGCGCTCGAACGGCTTCGGCAGGTAGTCGTCGGCTCCGATGTCCAACCCCTTGACACGGTCGTCGGTCTCGGTACGGGCCGTCAGCATCAGGATCGGGACGTCGCTCTCGGCTCGGAGCCGCCGGCAGACCTCCATGCCGTCCAAGCGCGGCAGCCCCAGGTCGAGCACGACGAGGTCCGGAGTGAACTGCTCGGCCGCCGTCAGCGCCTCGGCGCCGTCCCCGGCGCTGCGAACCTCATGTCCCTCGGCGCGTAGCGCGCGTCGCAGGACGTCCGCGATCGCCTCGTCGTCCTCGACGACCAGCACGCGTGCGGTGGCCGTGGCCTGTTCCATCACCGATCAAGGGTAGAGGGGGATTTGGCGCACTCAAGTTACGTTGAGCGAACTTTTAAGAGGCGCATTCGTGCCCGGCAGGGGAGGGAGCCCAGGCGTCGAATTGGTGGGCGAATGCTTGCAGACCGGATCTTTGGGGCGCCGGAGCGAGGTGGTTCTCCCCGGCGCAAGCGGCAGCCTGCTCGCGGGCGGAAGCGAAAGCCCGCCGCGCGCGGGCGCGCCCGCCCGAAGTCGCGCACGTCGCCGGAGGTGATGCAGCGCCGACTGGACCTGGCGGGCCTCTGCTGCGTCGGGCTGGCCGTGTATCTCGGCTACGTCCTCTACCTCGGCTGGAACGGAGGCACGGTCGGGGACGGCTCGGAGACCGCCCTCTCCTATGCGGTCGGGGGCGCCGCGATCGTCGTACCGGCGGCCCTGGGGCTGGCCGGGATCCTGCTCATTCTGCGTCCGTTCCTGCCGGCGCCGCGCTCCGTGGCGATCGGGGTGATCGCAATCGCCTGCGGTCTCCTCCTCGCGCTGGCTGCGCAGACAGCGGGCCTCGGGCCTGACGGAGCGCGCAAGGGGCTCTTCGATCCGGACTTCTTCCCGCACTACGGCGGCGGTATCGGCGAAACCCTCTACTGGGCGACGACGACCCTCTTCAGCCGGATCGGCGCCCATATCGTCGCCGTGCTTCTGATCGTCTCCGGATTGCTGCTGCTCACCGGGCGCTCGGTCAGCGAGATGGTCCGCGCCGGCCATCGCGGGTTCGGTCGCGCCAAGCGGGGCACGGTGGAGTTGGCGACCGCCGTCAAGGACAGCCGGATCGGCACGGATCCGGACCTGATCGACACCTCACCGGCCTCGACCGAGCCGGTCTTCGGCCCACCCGAGCCGCTCGAGGGCAGCGACGAGGACTACCAGGTGCTGGTCGCTGGAAACGAGCAGGAGACCGCCAAGGTGGCGAACTTCGACGAGGCCGTCCGAGTGGCCGATGAGCCCGACACGAGCGAGCTCGATGAGTCAGAGGAGCAGACGATCAAGGTGGCCAGGGCGGATGAACCCGAGGAGCCTGAGCCCGAGCCGGAATCAGTGGAACAGCCAGCGCTGACTCCAATGGGCGAGAAGCGCGGAGGCGTCACCGAGTCGGAGGAGATCGACTACGACCCCCCGAACGCCGAGCGGGTGCTGGAGCGCGGCGCACCCGACAAGGGGCCGGACAAGAAGGACCACGAGGCGATCGCCCAGACCCTGCTGGAGGCGCTCGGCCACTTCGGGGTGGAGGCCCGGATCATCGGCACCGTCACCGGCCCGCATGTGAGCCGCTACGAGCTGAAGCTGGCGCCCGGGACCAAGGTCTCGAAGATCACCCAGCTCAAGGACGACCTCGCCTACGCGCTCGCCTCGACCGACATCCGCATTCTCGCCCCGATCCCGGGCAAGCAGGCGGTCGGGGTGGAGGTGCCCAACCAGCGCCGCCGCCTGGTCCGCCTCGGCGACATCTACGGCGGGCGGCCGCAGGGCGCCTCGCCGCTGGTCGCCTGGCTCGGCAAGGACATCTCGGGCAGCGCTGTCTGGACCGACCTGCAGAAGATGCCGCACGCGCTGATCGCCGGCACGACCGGCTCGGGGAAGTCGGGCAGCGTCAACGCGATCCTGAGCTCGATCCTGTTGCACGCCTCGCCCAACGAGGTCCGCATGGTCCTGGTCGACCCGAAGCGCGTCGAGCTCAACCACTACGAGAAGATCCCGCACCTGCTGACTCCGGTGGTCACCTCCCCGCGCCTCGCCGCGAACGTCCTCAACAACCTGATCGCCGAGATGGAGAGCCGCTACGCGATCATGGAGCAGGCGCGTGCCCGCAACCTCGGGGAGCTGAACCGGGTCCGCGAGCGCGAGGGGGAGGCGCCGCTGCCCTACATCCTCTGCGTGATCGACGAGCTCGCCGACCTGATGATGATCGCGCCCGCCGAGGTCGAGGACGCGATCATCCGGCTCGCCCAGAAGGCCCGCGCCGTCGGCATCCACCTGCTGCTGGCGACGCAGCGCCCCTCTACGGACATCATCACCGGGACGATCAAGGTCAACATCCCCTCCCGGATCGCCTTCGCGGTCTCTTCCCAGGTCGACTCGCGGGTGATCCTGGACCAGGGTGGCGCCGAGACGCTGCTCGGCCAGGGCGACATGCTCTTCCGCCCCGCCGGCACCTCGAAGATGCAGCGCATCCAGGGCGCCTTCATCACCGAGGCCGAGATCGCCAAGCTGACCGAACACTGGTCCGAGCAGGGTGAGCCCGACTTCGCCGAGGAGCTGCTCGAGGCAGCGCAGCCCTCCGGCGACGAGGCCGGCGGTGACGACGACTTCGATCCGGACTCCGACGACCTGCTCGACCAGGCGGCGCAGATCGTCGTGGAGAGCGGCACCGCGTCGGTCTCGATGATCCAGCGGCGGCTGCGGGTCGGCTACACCCGAGCCGGCCGCCTGATCGACATGCTCGAGCGCCGCGGGATCATCTCCGGCTACGAGGGCTCCAAGCCCCGCCAGGTGCTCGTCTCGATGCCGGACCTGCCCCGGGTGCTCGGCGGGGGAGAGGCTCCGGAGGCGCCCCCGTCCGAAGCGGTTGGGGCTCCCGCAGAGGGCGAGTAACGCCGACCCGCAAGAATGACCCGCGTGAGCGAGCGCGAGTCAGGCGAGCGCGGTACGGGTGTCAGAGCGGGAATCCTCGTCACCGGCACCGAGGTGCTGAGCGGCTATGTCACGGACCGGAACGGGCCGTGGCTCTCCGAGCGCCTCGCCGATCTGGGCGTGGAGGTCGAGGAGATCACGGTTGTCGGGGACCGGCCGGAGGACCTCGAGGGCGCACTGCGTCACATGCGGGATCAGGGGCTCGACCTGATCGTCACCTCGGGCGGGCTCGGGCCCACTGCGGATGACCTCACGGCCGAGGTCGTGGGACGCTTCGCCGGCCGCCAGCTCGTTCTCGACGAGGAGATGGAGAAGAAGATCGGGGAGATCATCGCCCGCTACGCGCGGCGCCTGCGCTTCGACCCCGAGGCGGTGCGGGAGGCGAATCGGAAGCAGGCGATGGTTCCCGAGGGCGCGACGGCGCTCGATCCGGCCGGGACCGCTCCCGGGCTCGTGGTGCCCGCAGACGGCCAGGTGGTGATCGTGCTCCCCGGGCCCCCGCGCGAGCTGCAGGAGATGTGGCCGCGCGCGCTGGATGCCGCTCCCGCTCGCGAGGTGCTCGACCGCACCGAGCCCTTCCAGACGATGTCCATCCGCATGTTCGGCATCCCCGAGTCCGAGCTCGCGAAGGCGCTCCGGGAGATCCAGGAGGACGGGGCGGAGCTCGACCAGCTCGAGGTGACCACCTGCCTGCGCGGCGGCGAGCTCGTGACCGACGTCCGCAGCCGACCCGGATCCGACGCTGCGGCCGAGACCCTGAGGTCCGGGCTCGAGCAACGACTGGGCAGGTTCACCTACACGGAGACCGGCGAGTCGATCGAGGAGGTCGTCTTCCGCCTCCTGGGTGACCGCACGATCGCGGTGGCCGAGTCGGAGAGCGGGGGGTTGCTGGCGGCTCGTCTGACCCTGCGGCCCGGCTCCTCCAAGTGGTTCGCGGGCGGCGTGGTCTCCTATTCGAACGACTCCAAGGCGGAGCTGCTCGGTGTCGACCCGAGCCGGATCGAAAAGCACGGCGCCGCCTCCCCGGAGGTCGCCGAGGCGATGGCGGACGGCGCTCTGGCCCGGTTCGATGCCGACGTCGCCTGCTCGACCACCGGCATCGCGGGCCCGGATGGGGGCACCGAGGAGAAACCGGTCGGCTACGTCTGCTTCTGCGCCAAGACCGCGGACGGACAGAGGCTCCCCCGGGACATCGTCATGCCGGGCAGCCGCAACGACGTGCGCGAGCGCTCGGTCGTCGTCGCCCTGCACCTGGTCCGGTACCTCCTCGAGGGGCGAGAACCGCCGAGATGAGGGGACGGCCGGCGAGG
>DASTAI010000256.1:0-8286 GCA_035712865.1 Solirubrobacterales bacterium | reverse complement strand
AAGTTCGCCTGGGACAAGCGCTTCGGCCTCTGGAAGCTCAACCCGCTCGCGGACTGGTCCGAGGAGCAGGTCTGGGCCTACATCAGCGAGCACGACGTCCCCTACAACCCCCTGCACGACCAGGGTTATCCCTCGATCGGCTGCACCCACTGCACCCGGAAGCCCGCGGCCGGCGAGGACGCGCGCGCGGGGCGCTGGGCCGGTCTCTCCAAGACCGAGTGCGGGCTGCACGGCTGATGCGAGGGTGCGCGAAAGCGTAGATGCGAGGGCGCGCGAAAGCGCGACCCGTCTGATGGCGAAGCCGTAGCTCCGCTACTCTTCCCCGCTTCTTGACCACGACGATCCACTTTCTCCCCTCCCCAATCGCATGACCCAGACCGCACTCAAGCTTCAACTGACCGATCGCCAGACCGCCGACTTCGAGATGATCGGCAACGGCGGATTCGCCCCGCTCACCGGCCCGCAGGGCTACGAGGAGTGGAAGAGCGTCGTCGAGAACATGACGCTCACCAGCGGCGAGTACTGGCCCATTCCGATCACCCTCGCGACCGATCTGGACGTCTCCGAGGGCGACACCGTCGAGGTATCGAGCGACGAGGGCAAGGCGCTCGGCCGTCTCAACGTCACCGAGATCTTCGAGCGCGACCTCGAGGCCGAGGCCGAGAACGTCTATCGCACGACCGACAAGGAGCACCCCGGCGTGGCGGCGATCTACGAGGAGGGCGCTCGCTGCATCGCCGGCACCTACGAGGTCGATGCCCTGCCCGACCACGAGGAAGCCTTCATGCGCCGCTACTTCACCGCGGAGGAGTCGCGAAAGGCCTTCGAGGAGCGCGGCTGGAAGCGCGTCGTCGCCTTCCAGACCCGGAACCCGATCCACCGGGCACACGAGTACCTGACGAAGTGCGCCCTCGAGATCACCGACGGGCTCTTCATCCATCCGCTGATCGGCAAGACCAAGGCCGGGGACATCCCAGCCGACGTTCGGATGCGCTGTTACGAGGTCCTGATGGAGGACTACTACCCGGACGACCGGGTGATCCTGGGCGTCTTCCCATCGAAGATGCACTACGCCGGCCCGAGGGAAGCGATCCTGCACGCGATCGCGCGGAGGAACTACGGCTGCACGCACTTCATCGTCGGGCGGGACCACGCCGGCGTCGGCGATTACTACGGGACCTACGACGCCCAGCAGATCTTCGACGAAATCGACATCGACAAGCTCGGCATCCAGCCGCTCTTCTTCGAGCACTCCTTCTGGTGCAACAAGTGCGAGGGGATGGCGTCGGGCAAGACCTGCCCGCATGGTCAGGAGGACCACGTCTTCCTCAGCGGCACGAAGGTGCGGGAGATGCTCGGGAACGGCGAGCTGCCGCCCGAGGAATTCAGCCGCCCCGAGGTGGCTCAGATCTTGATCGACTCATACAAAGAGGAAGGCAATGGCTGACGAAAAGGGCTTCACACTCTGGTTCACCGGGCTCTCCGGTTCCGGCAAGACGACCATCTCAAAGATCGTCGAGGAGCAGCTCCGCGACCGAGGTTCGAGGATCGAGATCCTCGACGGCGACGTCGTGCGCGAGAACCTCTCCAAGGGCCTCGGCTTCTCGAAGGAGGACCGCGACACCAACATCCGCCGGATCGCGTTCGTCGCGGACCTGCTCTCCCGCAACGGCGTGCCGGTGATCACCGCGGCGATCTCGCCCTACCGCGAGCTCCGCGACGAGGCGCGCGAGCTGATGGGCGACCGCTTCATCGAGGTTTACGTCAAGGCGTCGGTCGAGGTCTGCGCCGAGCGCGACGTCAAGGGCCTCTACGAGAAGGCCTTCAAGGGAGAGATCAAGGAGTTCACCGGCGTCTCGGATCCCTACGAGCCGCCGCTCAACCCCGAGCTCACCCTGGACACCGAGCACGACTCGGCCTAGGATGATGCCGCGAAGGTGCTTTCGCTGCTCGAGGAGCGGCAGCTGATCCCGGCCGCTCAGCCCGCTTAGGGTCTGGGCGGGAGCTCCGGCTCGCCGAGGTCGTACGTCGAGTAAGAGCCGAAGGAGTTGAACATCTTGTGGGAGGGGCCGTGAAAGTCCGAGGAGGCGGTAGTCGCCAGGCCCCGGTCCCTGCACAGCTGGACCAGGAATCCGGTCTGTGCCCGGTCGTGGGCGGGGTAGAAGACCTCCACTCCCTGCAGGTCGAGGTCGTCGACGATCGCGGCGACCTCGTTGGGCTCGCTCATGTCCCAGAAGGGATGGGCGAGGACCGCGACCCCGCCCGCTCCGTGGATCAGATCGATCGCCTCGGCGGCCTGGGGCCAGCGCCGCGGGACGAACGCCTTCGCGCCGGGGACGAGCCACTCCTCGAAGAAGGAGCTCATCCCGTCGGGCGTGACGCCGGCGGCCTTCGCGATGTGGGGGCGACCGACCGAGGAGGCGTCGCCCGCCTGCGCGATGGCGTCCTCGAAGCGCACGGGAACGCCCTGTGCGTTGAGCCGCTCGACGATCTCCTCGGCCCGGGAGATGCGCTCCCGCTGGGCGCGCCGCATCGCAGACGCGATTGCGGTCGTGTCCACCCAGTAGCCGAGCATGTGCATGTCATCGAGGCTGCCGTGAACACACGAGATCTCCGTCGCTGGGACCAGCGCGATCCCGGCCTCCGCCGCCGCCTGCGCCGCCTCCGCGACGCCGTCGATCCCGTCGTGATCCGTCAGCGCCAGCGTGGTGACGCCCTGATCGACGGCGGTTGCGACAACCTCGGCGGGAGGCAGCTCGCCGTCGGAGTATGTGGAATGGCTCTGCAGGTCCAGCACGGGCGGCGCAGGATATGAGGATCAGCGCGAAAGCCGACTACGCGGTGCGGGCGGCCGTTGAGATGGCGGCCGCCGGAGACGAGCCGCTCAAGGGCGAGGTGATGGCCGAGGCGCAGGACATCCCGCTCCAGTTCCTCGAGCACATCCTGCTCGAGCTCAAACACGCCCGCCTGGTCCGCGCCCGCCGTGGCGCGCGCGGCGGGTACTGGCTCGCCAAGCCGCCGGAGGAGATCACTCTCGCCAGCGTGATCAGGGCCGTGGAGGGCCCGCTCGCGAACATCCAGGACCAGGCTCCCGAGCAGACCAAGTATCCGGGCAACGCGGAGCAGCTGAGCGAGGTCTGGGTCGCCGTCCGCGCCTCCCTGCGCCGGGTGCTCGAGAACGTGACGATCGCCGATCTCCGGGACGGCAAGATCCCGGAGCGCGTCCTCGAGCTGACCCACGACGAGGGCGCCTGGGTCACCCGGTAGACGCGTCGAGAACCATCACAAGGGCAACACCTCCGACAAGGCGAAGCTCCAGGCCCACCGGCTTCGGGCGCCCTTCGGTGTCCTAACCGCAATACTGCGCCGCCGTGTTCGAGAAAGTCCTGATCGCAAACCGAGGCGAGATCGCGATCCGCGTCGCGCGCGCGCTCAAGGAGATGGGGATCGGCTCGGTCGCCGTCTATTCGGAGATCGAGCGGGAGGCGCCGCACGTCCGTGAGGCCGACGAGGCGTTCCTGCTCGGTCCGGCCGTTCCGTCGGAGAGCTACCTGAACGTCGAAAAGATCCTCCAGGTCGCCCGCGACTCGGAGGCCGAGGCGATCCACCCGGGCTACGGGTTCCTGGCCGAGAACGCCCCCTTCGCGGCCGCGGTCGAGAAGGCAAAGCTCACCTGGATCGGGCCACCGCCAAGCGCCATCGAGGCGATGGGCTCGAAGACGGAGGCGCGCCAGATCATGCAGAAGGCCGGCGTCCCGATCGTCCCGGGAGCGACGCAGCCCGCCAAGGACGTCGACGACGCGCGGGGGCAGGCCGAGGAGATCGGCTACCCGATCGCCTGCAAGGCGGCGGGAGGCGGAGGCGGCAAGGGCTTCCGGGTGGCGATGAGCGAGGACGAGCTGGAGGCCGCCTTCGAGGGCGCAGCCCGGGAGGGCGAGAAGTTCTTCAGCGATCCGACGGTCTATCTGGAGCGCTACCTCGAGGATCCGCGGCACGTGGAGGTCCAGGTGCTCGCGGACTTGAAGGGCAACGTGATCCATCTCGGCGAGCGCGACTGCTCGATTCAGCGACGCCACCAGAAGCTGATCGAGGAGGCCCCCGGCCCCCACGTCGACGAGGAGATGCGCGAGCGGATCGGCAAGATCGCCACCGACGCCGCGGCCGCAGTCGGCTACCGCTCCGCCGGGACGATCGAGGGGCTCCAGGTGGGTGAGGACTACTTCTTCCTCGAGATGAACACCCGGGTCCAGGTGGAGCACTGCGTCACCGAATTGGTCACCGGCTACGACATCGTGCGCGAGCAGGTGAGGATCGCGGCCGGCGAGGAGCTCTCCATCAAGCAGGAGAACGTCGTGCTGAGGGGGCACGCGATCGAGTGCCGGATCAACGCCGAGGCCGCTCACAAGAACTTCGCGCCGGCCCCGGGACGGATCACCACCTATCGCGAGCCCGCGGGCCCCGGGGTCCGCGTGGACTCGGGCGTCGAGGCCGGCTCCGAGGTGACGCCGATGTACGACCCGATGTTCGCCAAGCTGATCGTCTGGGACCTCGACCGCGAGAAGGCGACCGCCCGCATGCTGCGCGCTCTCGACGAGTACGAGATCGGGGGCATCACGACGCTGGTCCCCTTCCACAAGACCCTGCTCGCGACCAAGCAGTGGGCGAACGGGGAGACCGCCAGGGACCTGACCGAGGACAAGGAGTGGCTCAAGTCGCTCGCACCCGAGGAGGCTCCAGAGGCGGGTGACGAGGGAGCGGCCGAGGACGGCAGGGCCGAGCGCAGCTACCAGGTCGAGGTCGGCGGCAAGCTCTTCGACGTCAAGGTGATCGGCGACGCGGTTGCGGCTGCAGGCGGTGGCGCGGCCGCCGGCCCCGCGCTTCGCAAGCCGCCGAAGCGGGAGCGCTCGGGCGGAGGCGGCGGCGGGGCCGCCTCAGGCAACGACCTCGTCGCGCCGCTCCAGGGCAACGTCTTCAAGGTGCCGGTCGAGGAGGGGCAGGAGGTCTCCACCGGTCAGGTGATTCTCGTGATCGAGGCGATGAAGATGGAGAACGAGATCACCGCTCACAGGGACGGCAGGGTGACCAAGCTGGCCGTCAAGGAGGGCGCCGCCGTCAACTCCGGGGATCTGCTGGCCACGATCGAGTAGCCGGGGTCGCTCGCGACTACTTCGCGCCCAGCTTCGCCGCTGCCTCGCGGATGTTCTTGACCGTGGCGTCGGGGGCCTTGCGCCCCTCGAGCTTCTCGCCGTGCCTGTTCACCCAGATCACCGGCACGTTCAGCTTCAGGGCGGGCCCGATGTCGGCCTCGTAGCCGGAGGCGATGTGCACCCAGCCCTTCTTGCCGCCGATCCGCCGCGCGCACTCACGCAGGTGGGTGGGGTCGGGCTTGTAGCTGCGGACCTGCTGTGCGGTGACCACGAGATCGAGCTCGGTGCGCAGGTGACGGCGGGAGATGCCGAGCAGCTTGTCGTCGATGTTGGAGACGATCCCGATCTCGTAGCGCTCCTTGAGCCGATCCATCGCGGCGTTGGCCTCGCGAAAAGGGGGCCACGACCCCACGCTGTCCGGCAGGAACTGGGCACGCGAGGGCTCGATCGTCCAGCCGATCTCCTCGGCGGTCTGCACCGCGGCCCGGCGCAGCACCTCGGCGTAGAGCTCATAGGAACCCGACATGATCTGCGCCTGCATCTCGAAGAAGCGGTCGAGGAACGAGCGCTCGTCGATCGTCAGCCCATCACGATCGGCTTCCCGCTTGAAGGCGTCGCCGATGCCCTTCTCCCAGTCGATCAGGGTGCCGTAGCAGTCCGTCGTAACCCAGTTGATGTCCTTCAGCTTCGGTAGCGCCATGAGAGCCGCGGGATTATGGCAATTTGCAACTTTCGGCCGCTGCCGCCCCTCAGGACCGCACGTTCACCTGCGGCCCCGAAACGGCCGGATCGGGCCCTGATGTACGCTCTCGCGGCTCGTGGATCTGCTCGAGTACCAGGGAAAGCAGCTCTTCGCACGCCACGGGGTTCCGGTACCCGACGGCCGCGTAGCCGACACCGTCGAGGCAGCGGTCGAGGCCGCCGAGGAGATCGGCTACCCGTGCGTGATCAAGGCGCAGGTCCAGATCGGCGGCCGGGGAAAGGCCGGTGGGATCAAGGTCGCGGAGAGTCGCGAGGAGGCCGAGGAGAACGCCGGCGCGATCCTGGGCATGGACATCCGGGGCCCCCGCGGCGAGGGCCCCTTCACCGTCCACCAGGTCTGGATCGAGGGCGCCTCCAGGATCGAGTCCGAGTACTACGCCTCGATCATCCTCGACCGCTCCGCCAAGAAGCTGCTGGCGATGCTCTCGACGATGGGCGGCATGAACGTCGAGGAGATCGCGGACAAGGACCCCGATGCCCTCGTCCGCCGTCACATCGAGCCGCATGAGGGTTTCCGAGAGGCGCAGGCGAGCGCGCTGGTCGCCGATGCCGGTGTCGATGAGGACGCGCGGGCGAAGACCGCGGAGATGATGGTGAAGCTCCACCAGGCGTTCAACGAGAGCGACGCGACGCTGATCGAGGTCAACCCGATGGTCGTCACCGAAGACCGCGACGTGATCGCACTGGACGCGAAGGTGACGATCGACAACTCCGCCCTCTTCCGCCACGAGGATCTGGCCGGACTCGAGGAGGGCTTCATCGAAGACCCACAGGAGCGGATGGCGAAGGAGAAGGGCCTCACCTACGTCAAGCTCGACGGCGACATCGGCATCCTCGGCAACGGCGCCGGGCTCTGCATGTCGACTCTCGACGTCGTCGCTCAGGCCGGTGGCAGCCCCGCGAACTTCCTCGACGCCGGCGGAGGCTCGAAGGCCGAGGCGATCGTCGACGCCCTCGAGGTGATCACCTCGGACGAAAAGGTCAGGGCGATCCTCTTCAACATCTTCGGCGGCATCACCCGGGGCGACGAGATCGCCAAGGGGATCATCGAGGCGTCAGGGCAGGTCGAGATCGACGTCCCGCTCGTGGTGCGCCTGGATGGCACCAACTCCGAGGAGGGACTGGGACTGCTCGCCGATGCCGACCTGCCGGACCTCCACGTCGAGAAGACCATGCTGGGCGCCGCCGAGAAGGTCGTCGAGCTCGCGAGGGACTCCTGATGTCGATCATCGTCGGCAACGAGACCAAGCTCGTCATCTCCGGCCTGACCGGCCGCGAGGGCAGCTTCCACGGACTCCGCAACCAGGCCTATGGCACCGATGTGGTCGCGGGGGTCACCCCGAAGAAGGGCGGACAGGACGTCGAGGGCATCCCGATCTTCGACACGATCAAGGAGGCGGTCGACGAGCGCGGCGCGAACACCTCGATGATCTTCGTCCCGGCCCGCTTCGCGGCCGCGGCGATGCACGAGGCGATCGACGCCGGGATCGAGACGGTGATCACGATCACCGAGCACATCCCGGTTCACGACATGCTCGACATCTATTGGAAGGCCCGGGACGCGGGAGTGCGGCTGATCGGCCCCAACTGCCCGGGCGTGCTCAGCCCGGGGAAGGCGAACGTCGGGATCATCCCGGCCCAGTTCTTCGAACAGGGATCCATCGGCGTGGTCTCCAAGTCCGGCACGCTCACCTACCAGATCGGCAACGAGCTGAAGCAGGCGGGTCTGGGCAACTCGACGATCGTCGGCATCGGCGGCGACCCGATCGTCGGCTCCGACTTCATCGACATCCTCGAGCTGTTCGAGCGGGATGACGAGACAGAGCTGATCGTCATGGTGGGCGAGATCGGCGGTGACGCCGAGGAGCGCGCCGCCGACTACATCGCGGCCAACGTCTCGAAGC
Source organism: Solirubrobacterales bacterium (assembly GCA_035712865.1). GTDB lineage: Bacteria > Actinomycetota > Thermoleophilia > Solirubrobacterales > 70-9 > DASUPK01. The sequence continues at coordinate 473 of DASTAI010000256.1, read as the reverse complement.
CGGTGGTCGCCTACATCGCGGGATTCACCGCGCCTCCGGGCAAGCAGATGGGCCACGCGGGGGCGATCATCTCGGGCTCCTCGGGCACGGCTGAGGCGAAGAAGCAGGCGCTGGAGGCTGAGGGGATCCGCGTCGGCAAGAGCCCGACCGAGACTGCCCAGCTGGCCGCCGAGACGATCGGCGCGAAGGCCTAGGCCGACTCTCGGGAGGCTTGCTTCCGGAGGTTCGCGCGGGCTCGCGCCGCGCGCTTCTGCTCCTCGCTCTTGGTGAGAATCCGCTTCCGCGGCCGGTCAGCGGATTCCGCCGGCTCAGAAGACGCCGACGGCGCCGGATCCGCCGCCTCGAAGTCGAACAGCTCCGGCCCGTCGTCACCGGCGGGCTCGGGGACCTCGGCCACCGCCGGCTCGGGGACCTCGGCCACGACCGGCTCGGGCTCCGGTGTCTCGGGCTGAACCGGCTCGGGCTCCGGAGCC
>DASTAI010000255.1:0-2424 GCA_035712865.1 Solirubrobacterales bacterium | reverse complement strand
AGTTCAGCAGGGGAGGACCTGGATGTCGTAGTCAGGCGGCGGCCCGAACGCCTCCCGCGTGCACTTGAAATCGGTGACCGACGTCCGGATCCGGCCCTTCTTCGTGCGGGTGACCGTCTCGGTCCACTGCCAGTGGTAGGCGTAGACGTCCGGGTTCGTCTCGCCGGGGAACGGGGGGCTGCCGTCGCCCGAGTGATGGACGTCCGCCATGTAGGCGCCTCCCTGGCGGGTCAGCTTGCCGACGTTCTTGCAGGCTCCGCCGACGAGGAGGCCATCGGGCGCAGGCTCGATCGTGTACCCCATCGCGTTGTACTTGGCCCTGTACTGCTCGGCCGTGGTCGAAATCGCCTCGATGGCCTGGTTACAGGTCAGCCTCAGCCGCTTGTGCTTCTTGCCGGTCGCCCCGCCGCTGACGATCAGGCCGGTCAAAAGCACCAGCAGCAACGCGGTGACGGTCAGCAGCCTTCGCATCGCCGTCGAAGCTAGCCCGTTGCGCTCATCAAATGCTCATCGCAGCGGGGCCCGCGCGGCTAGTGCGCCTCGTCGGGCGCGTGCGCGGGCGGGCGGGACTCCTCGGCGAGCGAGGTGATCTCCAGCACGCCCCGCGAGGCGTCCTCGAGAACCTCCGTGGCCTCCTCGGCTGAGCGCGCGTAGAGCTCGACCAGCAGGTGGACGATGATCCGCTCCTCGTCGTGCTTGTGGAAGCGGACGTGTGTGAAGAACTCCCGCGTCCCCGCCTCGCCGAAGGAGCCGTAGGTGAGTGACTCGGCGGCCTCAGGTCCGGAGCAGCTCTCCACCTGGTCCTGGTCCACGGTCACCGTGCAGGAGGCGACCCAGGGCGTCCCCGCGACCATCCTCTCCCAGCGATCCTCTATCGGCACGACCTTGTCGTCCTGGATCGTCAGGTGGGGCTGGTCGTGGAGGCAGCGCAGGCACTGGACCACGGCCTCCTGAACCTCGTCAAGCCGCTCCGCTGGCTCGCCGCTCTCCGGATCGATGCGGAGGATCGCGTCGTAGTGCATCTGCACCTCGAGATCCTGCGCCCAGCAGCGATAGCAGCGAAGCCACGCCGAGCGGTCTCCGTTGAGCTCGCTCATCTCCCCCTATTGAAGCGCTCCGCAGCCGCCGGCGCCAGCGTCGCGGGCCAGTTGGCTCAGGGCTCCCAGTGGATCCGCTTGCCCTGCAGCGTGCAGGTGACCTCCGTCCAGCGGCGGCCCGACTTGCTGCCGCTGCAGTCGAACCCCTGCACGTGGGTCTTCTGCCTGCGCTTGAACTCCTTGACGATCGACCTCGCCTTCCAGCATGCGGTCCCGCCCTTGACGGTCACGCCGCCGCCACAGTTGACGGCGGCGGACGCGCTGACGGCGAGCAGCGCGGTGACGCAGAACGCCGCAGCGACGGTTGCAACGACCAGAAAACGTCCCACCTGTCCCTCCCTAGGCTGGCTGCGCGGCGCTGTGGCGATCGGCCACCAACTCCGCGATCTCTCTCATGATCCGGTTGATCTCGAAGTCCTTCGGCGTGTAGACGCCGGCGACCCCCGCCTCGCGCATGGCGGCTGCATCGACCGCCGGGATGATGCCGCCGACGACGACGGGGATGTCGGCCCCCTGCTCGCGCAGCAGCTCCACCACACGCGGCACCAGCTCCCGGTGGGAGCCCGAGAGGATCGAGAGGCCCACCACGTCGACGTCCTCCTGCACCGCGGAGCTTGCGATCTGCTCCGGCGTCAGGCGGATCCCCTGGTAGATCACCTCCATACCGACATCGCGGGCCCGCACAGCGATCTGTTCCGCTCCGTTCGAGTGCCCATCAAGGCCGGGCTTGCCGACCAGGATGCGGATCGGGTGGCCGATCTCCTTCGAGACCTTGGCGACGCGGTCGCGGACCTGCCCGAGCAGGTCGCCGTTCACGGCGGCCCCGCCGACCGCCTCGGAGACGCCGGTGGGCGCTCGGTAGTCGCCGAAGACGTCACGCAGAACGCCGGCCCACTCGCCGGTGGTGGCGCCGGCCCTGGCCGCCTCGATCGTCGCCGGAAGGATGTTGACGCCCTCGTCGCGGGCGGCAGCGGCGAGCTTCTCGAGCGCCGCGTCGACGGCCCCCTGATCGCGCTTCGAGCGCCATTCCTCCAGGGCCGCGATCCGCTCGCGCTCGACCTCGGGGTCCGGCGTGAGGATGCCGCCGTCCTCGCCGGTGGTGAGGGGCGAATCCTCGGCCTCCGTGAACTTGTTCTGGCCGACCACGACGATCTCGCCGCTCTCGATCTTCGCGATCCGCTCGCGATTCGATTCGACCAGCCGGCCCTTCATGTACGGCACGGCCTCCACCGCGCCGCCGCGGTCGGCGACCTCCTTCATCTCCGCCTTTGCCCCCTCGACCAGCTCGGCGACCATGCCGTCCATCACCTTCGAGCCTTCGAAGATG
>DASTAI010000254.1:0-2445 GCA_035712865.1 Solirubrobacterales bacterium | reverse complement strand
GTCCGAAAGGTGTCGTACGCGGCGACCGAGAAAGACGCCGAGCGCCGTGGCCCCGAGGACCGCCGCGGCGAGCACGACCGCCACCTCGAAGGTGCTGAGCCTGAAGAACCAGATGCCGCCGGACGCTATAGGCCGCGACTGCTGCGCAGGTTGCTCGTCAGAGAAGCTCGACTCGCCCAGACTCGACGTCGCAGACGGCGGCAACGACCCGCAGCGTGCTCGCCTCGACTGCCGGTCTGATGATCGGGTCCGTCTCAGCCAGCTTCTCCGCCTGGGCCCGGGCGTTGGCTTCGACGCAGTTCGCCACCGTGCGCTGGTCGGCCGGTACCGAGAGGACGCTGGGCACGACCGCGTCGACGACGGCCCCAATGGCGCCGAACTGCTCGGCCGGATAATCGGCGCTGCCGTCCGCCACCCCGATGGCGGCATTCACCGCGCCGCAGTCGCTGTGGCCCAGCACCATGACGAGCCGCACCCCAAGCTCCGCAACCGCGTACTCGGTGCTGCCGAGGGTGCCGGGGTCGATGCTGTTGCCGGCCACCCGGGAGACGAAGAGGTTGCCCCGCTCGAGGTCGAAGATCAGCGCGGGCGAGACCCGGGAGTCGGCACAGGCAATGATGGCGGCGAACGGCCGCTGACCCTCCGCATGGCGGTCGCCGAGTGGCGAATGGCTCGGAAGGCGGCGGTCAGCGGCCAGCTGACGGTTGTTGCCGTCCAGCAGGGCCTCCAGGGCCTGGTCGGGCGTCTGCGGGTGGGTCCCCGTCTCCATCCGAGGCGGCAACCTACAACTAGGCTCACCACATGGAGGAGCTGGCCGCCGGCATCCGGCTCGTGCTCGCCGATCGCGGCATCGACAGCGGGCCGCTGCAACTGACCCAAATCCCCGGCGGTGCGTCGCGCGAGACCTGGCTCGCGCAGGGCGACGGCGGTCGCTGGGTGCTGCGGCGGGACCCGAGGGGCTCGGTCTCCCTCGTGCCGATGGCCGAGGAGTTCGCCCTCATCTCCCGGGCCGCAGAGGCGCAGGCACCGGTGCCGGAGCCGCTCGCCTTCGAGCCCGACGGCGGCCGCTTCGGCTCGCCGGGTCTGCTGATGGCGCACGTGGACGGGACCTCGGTCGCGCCGAGGATCCTGCGCAAGCCCGAATATGAGGCGGCACGCTCGATCCTGACGAGACAGCTCGGGGAGGCGCTCGCCCGAATCCACGCAATCGACCCGGTCGCCCTCGACGGCGTCCTGCCGCGGCCCACCACGGATCCGGCGCTCGACCAGGTCGCGGAGTGGGAGCGCCAGCTGGACGAGATCGGAGAGCCCCTGCCGGCCGTCGAGCTCGGCCTGCGCTGGCTGAGGGCAAACGCGCCCGAGCCGGCCCAGCCACGGCTGGTCCACGGGGACTTCCGGCTCGGGAACTTCATCGTCGATCGGGACGGGCTGGCGGCTGTGATCGACTGGGAGCTCGCCCACCTCGGTGACCCCGCCGAGGACATCGGCTGGCTCTGCATCCGCTCCTGGCGCTTCGGCAACGACGACCGGCCGGTCGCGGGCGTCGGGGGACTCGATGAGTTCATCTCGGCCTATGAGTCTGCCGGCGGCCCCCCGGTCGACCGCGATCGCGTCCGCTACTGGGAGGCCTTCGGCAACGCCAAGTGGGCGGTGATCTGCGCGCGCCAGGCGCACGACCACCTGACCGGGATCCGCCGCAGCCACGAGCTCGCCTCACTGGGGCGCCGGATCTGCGAGCCGGAGTGGGATCTTCTCCAGCTCATGAGTCCCTGATGCAGGATCGCCCGACCGCACCTGAGCTGCTCGACTCGGTCGCCGAGTATCTCTTCGCCGAGCTGCGACCCGAGGTTCCGCGGGAGCAGCGGTTCAAGGTGCTCGTCGCCGCCAACGTCTGCGCGGTCGTGGCCCGTGAGATCAGGGCGGGGGATACGCCGGACGAGGAGGACCTGAAGCTCTTCGGGGAGCTGCTCGGCGAAGAGGTCCACGATCCACGCGCAGCGGCGGCGGAGCTCTCACGGCGGATCCGCGCCGGGGACCTGGACGAGCGGATCGACGAGTTGGCGCCGCGCCTGGAAGAGCACGTCAGGCGGAAGCTCGAGATCGCCCGCCCCGGCTACGACACGAGTCCTTAGGCTCCCTCGCAGTCGAGGGAAGGAGCGAGATGGGCGAGCGCTGGTTCACCGAGGACGAGCTGAGCGAGATGTCGCGGCCGACGATGGATCGCGCGATCGAGGCGATCGACCGCGGTGACGGCGAGGAGGCGAAGCGGCTCTGCGAGGCGATGAAGCACGAGTCGCAGTTCATGCATGACCTGCTGGTGGACGGAACCGCGGGACTGATCTCCTTCATCAAGGAGAAGCTCGGCGACGAGGGCGTCGGGGAGGCGTGGGAGTGGAGCCTGGAGCGCAGCTGGAAGGGCGCGGTGAAGAAGATCTCCGAGTCCGA
>DASTAI010000253.1:0-4092 GCA_035712865.1 Solirubrobacterales bacterium | reverse complement strand
GATTGAACCGCCAGGCCGGGCAGCGACGCAACTGCCGCGGAGGGTGCGATCAGTCGACTCGCTGGGCCAGGGACACGATAATCCCCTCGGGTCCGCGCACATGCGCCATGCGCCAGATGTGCTCGTACTGACCGATGGCGCCGACCAGGCGGTAGCCGTCCGCGGCGAGCCGGTCGAGGATCCCGTCGAGGTCGTCCACCTCGAACGAGACGTTGCGCAACCCCAGCTCGTTGGCCATGGCGTCGGGCGATCCCGGTTCGTGCCTCGGCCGGAGGAAGCTCGACAGCTCCAGCCCCGTTCCTCCGTCCGGCGGCCGCAGCATCACGATCTCGGTACGGGAGTTCGGTATGCCTATGACGGTGTCAACGAATTCGCCCTCGAGGACCGTCCTGCCCTCGGTCTCGAAACCCAGCCCGACGAAGAACGCCGTCGCTCTGTCGAGATCCGCGACCGTGATGCCGACGTGATCGAAGCGTCGGATACGTGACCCGGGGTGTTCGGGCGATGTCCCTGGCCCCGTGGGTCGCCGGCGGCGGGAGCGAGGCGGAGCGGACTTCCTGGCGGCGTGCTTCATGGCGGCCTCCCTCTCTACCGAGCATCCCGATCGCCTGATCGGGCTGGGGGGAACCGCCACCTCCTTGTCAACAGTGAGCGGGACGACGCCCTGCGCGGAGACTGCTACCGCTGTCCCTGCGCGATGCGCGTGGCCACGTCGACCGTGTCCAGCGCCCGGTCCAGGGCTTCCTCGGCGTCGCGGGCGTCCTGCTCGATCTCGCCGGCTTCCCGGGCCTTGGCGGCGGCCATGTCTTCCTTGATCCGCCGGAGGTTCTTCACCCCGATGTCCAGGAACGCCCGCACCACCTCGGGGTCGAACTGCGAGCCCGCGCAGCGGTCGATCTCGTCGACGGCGTTCTCGAAGGTCGTGCCTTTGCGGTAGGGGCGATCCGAGGTCATCGCATCGAGCGTGTCCGCGACCGCGAAGATGCGGGCCCCGATGTGGATCTCCTCGCCGCGGAGACCACGGGGGTAGCCCCGGCCGTCGAACCGCTCCTGGTGGCTGAGGACGATGGCCGCCGGAGTGTTGAGGAACTCGATGCTCCGGATCATGTCGTAGCCAATGTCCGGATGCCGGCGCATCTCCTTCCACTCCTCGGTCGTCAGCTTCGCCGGCTTGAGCAGCACCGCGTCCGGCACGCCGATCTTCCCGATGTCGTGGAGCAGGGCACCGCGGCCGATCTCCTCCAGCTCCGGCCCCCGCAGGCTCAGCCGCTCGGCGATGGCCTCGGTGTACTTCACCACCCGCTGGCTGTGATCGCTGGTCTCGTGCTCGCGTGCGTCGAGCGCCCGGACCAGCGCGAGCAGCGTCGTCTGGTACGTGCCCTGGATGTCACGCAGGGCGGTGCGGAGCTCTCCGGTGCGGTCGCGAACCTTGCGCTCCAGCTTCTTCTGATACCGCTTGCGTGCCAGCTCGATGCGGCGCTTGGCCAGCGCGCGCTCGATGGCGCGGATGAGATCGGTCAGCTTGGGCGGCTTGAGGAGGTAGTCGACCGCGCCGCGCCGCAGACAGTCCACCGCGGCCTCGGTGTCACCGTACCCGGTGAGCATGATCACCGCGGTCTCGGCGTATCGCTCGCGGAAGGCCTCGAGCAACCAGATGCCGTCGCGCCCCGGCATCTTCATGTCGCTGATCACCAGCGGCGGGGCCTCGGCCGCGGCGATGTCCAGCGCCGCCTCCGCGGAGCTCGCGGTGCGACACTCGTATCCTTCCTCCTGCAAGAGCACGGAGATCACATCGCGGACGGAGGCATCGTCGTCGACGATCAGGATGCGGGTCGGCGCAGCCAGGTTGTCCACGAGATGCATCCTAGGGTTCCGCCTCTCGGTGCTGCCACGGGGCGGTGGGGACCCCCTCGGGTCCTCCCGCGTGCGCGTTCACGCCTGTCACAGTGTAAGCGCCTTGCGGTCGACCCGGAACGGGGTGAGGTCGATGGAGGGAGTTCGTCCCACGATCGTTTCGGTGAGCAGGCTGGCAGTGATGGGTGTCAGGAGAATGCCGTTACGGAAATGTCCGCTGGCGAGGAACAGACCTGGAAGCGGCGCCGGCCCGAGCACCGGCATGCCGTCCGGCGTATGGGGCCGGAAACCGGCCCAGGTTTCTATCACGGGAGCGCTCGCAAGCGCCGGAAACAGTCGCAGTCCCTCGCCCAGCACGGCCAGCAATCCGCCGGCGGTGACCTGCTTCTCGAAGCCGGCGAACTCCACCGTGCTTCCGAGGATGACCCGCCCGTCGGTGCGGGGAACCGCATACCCATGCGCCCCGAACACCACATGTCGGCAGATCGGCACCCTCGTACGTACCATCACCATCTGACCGCGCGCCGGGCGGACCGCGGCGGGTGAGGCGAGCGCCCCGGGGACCAGCGCCGTCCAGGCGCCCGCCGCCACGACCACCGCGTCGCCGCCGAGGACGCCCTGATCCGTCGTCACGCCCGTCACCCGTCCCCCGCGCTCGACGAGGCCGTGCACCTGCGCCGTGACGAACCGCGCCCCGGCGCGGACCGCGGCGATGGTCAGTGCCGAGACCAGGAGCCGGTTGTCGACGACCGCATCGCCCGGGAAGTGCGCGGCCCCGGCGATCTCGGGTGAGAGCTCGGGCTCGAGCGCCCGCGCGCCGGCGGCGTCCAGCCAGCTCGCTTCCAGGCCCCGCGCGCGCTGCCAGCGGATCCGCCCGTGGGCTTCCTCGACCCCCGCATCGTCGAACCGCACGCCCAGGACCCCGCAGGGCCGGAAGGCGACGTCGACGTCGCTGGCCTCGCGGAGCTCGCGGACGAACGCCGGGTAGAGCGCGCGGCTGGCCAGGCATAGCTCCAGGAAAGGTCCGGGGCCGTCGGCCTCGGCCTGGGGAGCGAGGATGCCGCCGGCCGCGCTGGAGGCCTCTGCGCCGGGGATGCTCCGCTCGAGAACGGTGCAGCGAACGCCGGCCTGCTGCAGCCTCCAGGCGACGGCGCAGCCGACGACGCCGGCGCCGACGATCAGCGCCTCCATCAGCGCTGATCTCCTGGCGACAGCGGGCGGACCGGGATGGGCGGGTGCGGCTGCAGCGGACCGGTGACGGCCGGCGGCGGTCGGGGGCGCGGCTGATGGGTGATCCACCACATTCGCGCGAACACCACGAGCGTCAGGATCATCAATAACAGCGTGCGGAGCGGAAAGCGGCGCGGACCGCCGGATCGCGTGGAAGGAGTGGAGAGCAACGGCCGCATTCGTCCCATGACGGTTGGTGCTTGATCGGGTGGAAACGGAGGGTTAATGCCGCCGCGCACCCACCCGGTGCAAGGAGGCTGGACCAACGTGGCTGACATTCTGGACGTGGTGATCATCGGCTCGGGCCCCGGGGGGTACGTGGCCGCGATCCGCGCCGGGCAGCTGGGGTTGAAGACGGCCATCGTGGAGCGGGACAAGCGCCTGGGTGGCACGTGTCTTCACCGTGGGTGCATCCCCACTAAGGCCCTCCTCTGGACCGCCGAGCTCTATTCGCACATCCAGCAGGCCGCCGAGTTCGGGATCGACCTCAAGTCGCCGACCATCAACTGGCCCGCGGCGATGGAGCACAAGGGCAAGGTCGTGACCGGCGGCGCCAACGGCATCGACTACCTGATGAAGAAGAACAAGATCCAGGTGGTCAAGGGCCACGGCCGCATCACCGGCAAGGGCAAGGTCGAGGTCACCCTCAACGAGGGAGGCGGCAAGCAGGTCCTGGAGACGAAGAACATCGTCATCGCGACCGGCTCGGTGCCGAAGTCGCTCCCCAACGTCATCGTGGACCACAAGCTGGTCTACAACTCGGACTCGATCCTGGAGATCAAGGAGATCCCCAAGAGCGTCCTGGTGCTCGGCGCCGGCGCGGTGGGCTGCGAGTTCGCCTCGATCTTCGCGCACGTCGGCAGCGAGGTCGGGATCCTCGAGTTCCTCCCGCACCTGCTTCCCATCGAGGACGAGGACGCCAGCAAGGAGCTCGAGCGCCAGTTCCGCCGCCGGAAGATCGCTTACGAGCTCTCGGCCAAGGTCCAGAAGGTGGAGCCGGGCGGCAAG
>DASTAI010000252.1:0-16928 GCA_035712865.1 Solirubrobacterales bacterium | reverse complement strand
CGGGTCGGGGGGCGGCTCGGGCTGTTCCCCGAGCACGCGTCATTCGAGACGGCCCACGACGAGATGCGGCGGGTCATCGATCCGCGCGACGCCTATGAGGTTCACATCAACCTGATCCGCCACGGCCGCGCCGTCTGCCGGCCGCGGCCGCGCTGCTGGGAATGCGGGCTTCGCCGGATGTGCCCCTGGTACCGCCGGCACAAGGGCGAGGTACGGCCCAATATGCTCCCGCGCCAGAGATGAAGCGGAGCACGTTCGTCATCTTCGGAGTCGTTGTCCTCCTCCTCGGGGTGGGCATTCCCGCCTGGGCCCTGACCAAGGAGGGCTCCGAGGACTCGGCCGCGGAGAACGTGCCGGGCAGCCTGCAGGAGGGCAAGGACCTCTTCGTGATCAACTGCGGCGCCTGCCACACGCTGGCGGAGGCGGGCACCGATGGCGTCATCGGGCCGAACCTGGATGACCTGCTCGCGCCGCCGAGCGCGAGCGCCCCCGACCCCGCGACCATCAAGCCTCGCGTCCTCAGCGCGATCAACAACGGCGTGGGGGGGCGGATGCCGAAGGGCGTCGTCTCCGGGCAGCAGGCCGAGGAGGTCGCGAACTTCGTGGCGCAGGTCGCGGGCACCGGTCCGTAGTAGCTACGGCTCTCCCTCCCAGCGCTCGCAACTCTCCCCCCTTTTGCGTGATCTAGGGGGAGAGAGGAATCCGAGGGGCGCCGCCGGCGCTCCTCTTCGAAAGGAGTTCTGTTGAGTCACGCACACAGCTTCTCCAGGAGAGGCCGCCTGGGCCTGGGGCTCGTCCTCGGGCTGATCGCGGTTCTCCTCCTGGCGCTGCTCCCCGGCGTCGCAGACGCCAAGGGGAAGGGCAAGAAGAAGGGGCATCAGCTGACGGTGATGACCCGCAACCTCTACCTCGGTGCCGACCTGGGCCCAGCCCTGAATGCATCCGGCACGAGCGAGGCCATCAACGCCGCCTACGAGATCGAGCAGCAGGTCCACCGGACCAAGTTCCCGTCGGTCCGCGCGGCGCTGCTGGCCAACGAGATCAAGAAGCGGAAGCCCGACGTCGTCGGCCTGCAGGAAGCGGCTCTGTGGCGCACCGGCGCGTACAGCCTGACGCCGGCCTTGAGCGGCAACCCGGTCGCCAGCCAGGTCGACCCCCAGGGCGGCGACTTCCTCACGGACCTGCTCAACCAGCTCAACAAGGGCGGCAAGAAGGGCAAGAAGGGCAGCGCGAGCGTTGCCAAGAAGAACAAGAAGGCCAAGTCGCCGACGTACCGGATCGCGGTGGTCAAGACGGAGTTCGACTATGAGCTCCCCGTCTCGAACAACCCGGACCCGATCACCTTCTGCGGGGCCAACCCGAGTCAGTGCCACAACGAGCGCCTGACGATGCGGGACGCGATCCTCGTCAAGAAGGGCGTGAAGACGAGCAACGCGTCGAGCGGCACGTTCGGCACCTTGCTGCGCGTACTGGTAGGCGGAGTGCTGCCGGTGGATGTCACTCGCGGCTGGGCCGCCGTCGACATCAAGGCGAACGGCCGGAAGCTGCACGTCGTCGACAGCCACTTCGAGGCCTTCGACAGTGGCGCGAGCAACCAGACGAACAAGGGGACCACGGTCCCCAAGGGTGGAGTTCGCGAAGCCCAGGCCAAGGAGCTGATCGCTCCAGACGGTCCGGCCACCTCGAAGCTCCCGACGCTGCTGATCGGTGACTTCAACTCGGACTCGCCGGTGCACGGCGACCAGGTCGACCCGGGCGACGCCCTGGGCTACCGGGCGCTGCTGGCCGGCGGCTGGAGCGAGCGTGCCTTCACGCCGCCCCCGTTCGGGTGCTGCATCCAGGACCCGAACCTGAGCAACCCGAGCAACGCCGGGATCACGCACAGGGTCGACCACATCATGTCCAACAGCAAGAAGGTGAAGTTCAAGAAGGGCGGTCTGACGACCACCTACGCGAACGGTCTCTGGTCATCGGACCACTACGGCGTCTGGAGCCAGCTTCAGGTGAAGTAGTCGAGGCAGGACGCGGATTCACCAAAGGGCCCCGCGCGAGCGGGGCCCTTTTTTTGCGGCTACGCTTTACTTCCACGCGTAGATCTGCCAGATTGTCACTTAGATTTTTTAGGCGGATACACTGAAACAGACTTCGTAGAACGAAATCCAGAACTTTGGAGGACTGAAGTGGCAAAGACAATTGGAATCGACCTTGGCACGACGAACTCGGCCATGGCGGTGATGGAGGGCGACGAGCCGACCGTGCTCGAGAACGCCGAGGGTGGTCGCACCACTCCCTCCGTCGTTGCCTTCACCGATTCGGGCGAGCGCCTGGTCGGCACGGTCGCCAAGCGGCAGGCCGTGATGAACCCTGAGAACACGATCTACTCGATCAAGCGCTTCATGGGCCGCAAGGAGGCCGAGGTCCAGGAGGAGGAGAGGATCGTCCCGTATAAGGTCGTCTCCGGCCCGAACGGCGATGTCCGCATCGACGTGGAGGGCAAGCAGTACTCCCCGCCGGAGATCTCGGCGATGATCCTGCAGAAGCTCAAGGCCGATGCGGAGGCCAAGCTCGGTGAGCCGGTCGACTCGGCCGTGATCACCGTGCCGGCGTACTTCAACGACGATCAGCGCCAGGCGACCAAGGACGCCGGCAAGATCGCCGGGCTCGACGTCAAGCGAATCATCAACGAGCCGACGGCGGCCGCTCTGGCCTACGGGCTGGACAAGGAGACCGCTGACCAGAAGATCCTCGTGTTCGACCTCGGCGGCGGCACGTTCGACGTCTCCGTCCTGGAGATCGGCGACGGCGTCTTCGAGGTGAAGGCCACCGCGGGTGACAACCACCTGGGCGGCGACAACTGGGATGCCGCGATCGTCGAGTGGCTGGTCGCCGAGTTCAAGCGCGACCAGGGCGTCGATCTCTCGCAGGACAAGAACTCCCTGCAGCGCCTCTACGAGGCCGCCGAGAAGGCGAAGATCGAGCTCTCCACCACGCAGGAGACCCAGATCAACCTGCCGTTCATCACGGCGACGGACGCGGGCCCGAAGCACCTCGACATCAAGCTGACCCGGGCGAAGCTCGCCGAGCTCACCTCGGATCTGCTCGATCGCGTGGTCGGCCCGGTCAAGCAGGCCCTCTCAGACGCCGGCTCCGACATCGACCACGTCGTCCTGGTGGGCGGCATGACCCGTATGCCGGCCGTCCAGGAGAAGGTCAAGGAGCTGACCGGCAAGGACCCGCACCAGGGCGTCAACCCGGATGAGGTCGTCGCCATCGGCGCCGCCATCCAGGCCGGCGTGCTGGCGGGCGACGTCAAGGACGTGCTCCTGCTCGACGTCACCCCGCTCACACTCGGCATCGAGACCAAGGGCGGCGTGATGACGAAGCTGATCGAGCGCAACACGACGATCCCGACGAAGAAGTCGGAGATCTTCTCGACGGCCGAGGACAACCAGCCCTCGGTCGAGGTCCACGTGCTCCAGGGTGAGCGCGAGATGGCCTCCGGCAACAAGAGCCTGGGCAAGTTCCAGCTCACCGGAATCCCGCCGGCACCGCGAGGCATGCCGCAGGTCGAGGTCACGTTCGACATCGACGCGAACGGCATCCTCAACGTCTCGGCGAAGGACCTCGGCACCGGCAAGGAGCAGAAGATCGAGATCAAGGGCGGCTCCGGGCTCGACGAGTCCGAGGTCGAGCAGATGATCAAGGACGCCGAGTCGCACGCCGACGAGGACCGTCGCCAGCGCGAGCTGGCCGAGGCGCGCAACATCGCCGAGAACGCCGCCTACCAGGCGGAGAAGCAGCTCGACGAGCTGGGCGACAAGGTCGATGACGGCTCCAAGCAGCAGATCGAGGCGTCGATCAAGGACGTGCGCGACTCGCTCACGTCCGACGACGCGGCCGAGATCCGGTCCAAGTCCGACGCCCTGCAGACGGCCTTCCAGCAGGTCTCCGAGCAGATCTACTCGCAGGCCGCGCAGGAGCAGGCGGCTTCCCCCGACGGCGCAGCGCAGAACGGCGCCGGCGATGAGGAGGTCGTGGACGCCGAGGTCGTCGACGACGAGAAGACCTCGTAAGGGGGCCGCATGACCGACGAGAAGCGTTGGGCTGCCGACGAGGAGGTCGTGGAGGCCGAGCTGGTCGAGGACGAGGAGTCCTCGGCCGGCCCCGGCACTCCGGACAACGGCGCGGCCGATCAGGTCGAGCGTGACCTCGACGAGCTCGCCGAGACCAAGCGCGAGCGCGACGAGTACCTCGAGGTCGCCCAGCGGACGAAGGCCGACTTCGAGAACTACCGCAAGCGGGTAGCCAAGGAGACCAGCGAGGCACTCGCCCGCGGCAAGGCCGAGATGGCCCGGCAGCTGCTGCCCGCGCTCGACAACCTCGAGCGCGCGCTGGCGGCCGGAAAGGATTCCTCTGCCCACGGGGCGCTCGTGGAAGGGGTCGCGATGGTTCGGGACGAGCTCCACAGCCGGCTCGAGTCCGCCGGGGTGGAGTCATTCGATCCGACCGGTGAGAAGTTCGACCCGCAGCTGCACGAGGCTCTCTCGACCATGCCCAGGGAGGGCACCGAGTCGGGCATCGTGCTCGAGACCGTGGAGAAGGGCTACCGGCTGAACGGCCAGGTCCTGCGCGCGGCGAAGGTGGTGGTCAGTCAGTAATGGCCGACCCACGCGACTTCTACGAGGTCCTGGGCGTCGGCAAGTCGGCGTCCCAGGACGAGATCAAGAAGGCCTATCGCGAGCTGGCCCGCAAGTGGCATCCGGACCGCAACCCGGACGACGAGGAGGCGGAGGAGCGCTTCAAGGAGATCCAGCAGGCCTACGACACCCTCTCCGACGAGGAGAAGCGGAAGCAGTACGACGCGGGCGGCCGGTTCGCCGGCTTCGGCGCGGGCGGCTTCCCGGGTGGCGCGGGCGGCTTCGCCGGCGGCGGCGGCTTCGCCTCCGATCTCGGCGACATCTTCTCGACGTTCTTTCGCGGCCGCGGCCAGCAGGCTCCGCGCGAGCAGCGGGGTCGCGACCTGGAGACGGAGGTCCGCCTCAGCTTCGACCAGGCGATGCACGGAACCCAGATCGCTGTCTCGGTGCCGACCACGGGCGAGTGTCCGACCTGTCACGGCAGCGGCGCGAAGCCCGGCACGTCGCCGCGGACCTGCCCGCGCTGCGAGGGGACTGGGATCGACGCGCAGAGCCAGGGGCTCTTCTCGATCTCCCAGCCTTGCCCCGAGTGCGGCGGCCAGGGCGAGATCATCGACGACCCCTGCCCGACGTGTCACGGCAGTGGCATCACCGAGGAGACCAAGCGCTACCGGGTGAACATCCCGGCCGGCGTCCACGACGGCAGCCGGATCAGGCTCGCCGGCAAGGGCGAGGCCGGCTACAGGGGCGGTCCCCGGGGTGACCTCTTTGTGACCACCCGAGTGGCTCCCTCGCCGGTGTTCAAGCAGCGGCCCGACGGCAACCTGGAGGTCGACCTGCCGGTCACGGTCGCCGAGGCGATCCAGGGCGGCAACATCGAGGTGCCGACGCTGAGCGGCTCGAAGACGATCAAGCTCGCGCCGGGCACCCAGCATGGCACGGTCCAGCGGCTGCGAGGCGAGGGCCCCGCCAAGACCAAGGGCTCGGGACGAGGCGACATCTACTACCGGATCCGCATCGACGTGCCCAAGGACCTGACCGACGAGCAGCGCGAGGCCGTCGAGAGGCTCGGTGAGTCGCTCAACGGCCAGGATCCCCGCGCGTCGCTCCTCGGTGCGGCTCGGTCCGGTGCGGGCGGGAGCGTTGGCGACTGATGGCTGCAGCACCCCGCCGCAGACGCCAGGACCAGGCCGAGCAGATCGACCAGGAGCGCGGTGTCTTCATGATCTCCGTGGCCGCCGACCTCGCCGAGATGCATCCGCAGACGCTTCGCATGTACGAGGCACGGGGCCTGATCACGCGGAAGCGCTCACCCAAGAACACCAGGCTCTACTCGCAGTCAGATGTCGAGCGCCTGCGCCGGATCCAGCAGATGACGAGCGAAGAGGGACTCAACCTCGCCGGCGTCGAGACCGTTCTCGACCTCGAGCAGCGACTCGAGCGGATGCGGGCCGAGATGGCGCGCATGCGCAAGCGCGCGACCGAGATGGAGGCGAGGATGGCCGAGGAGCTCGAGCGGCTGCGGAAGTCGCTGGGCGGCGAGCTGGTGCCCTACGGGGCCTACGAGCCCCAGAAGATGCGCCCGACACAGGGCGCCACCCGGATTCCGATTCGCCGGCCTGACTAGGGCGCCGTCCAGCCTCCGCGGAATGGCGGTGGCGAGGAGAGCAGCCGCCTCGCGATCCCCTCGATCGTCTCGTAGCTCGAGCCGCCCGGGGGCTCGTTCGTCAGGACCGCCAGCGCGAGCCGCTCCCCTCGGCGGTGCTCCAGCAACGCCGCCTGATGGGTGACCGGGCCGCTGTCCTCAGTCTCGCCGGGGGGACGCCAGCCGCCCTTGAACCACACGGTCCAGCCGCGCCCGATCGCCTGCGGAATGCCCCAACGCTCGACGGACGTGATCCGAGCCAGCAGGCGCATCCCGTAGCGGCGGTAGGGCCGGGGCAGGTTGGCCTCCAGGCGATAGAAGAAGCGGGCGATGTCGGCCGCGGTGATCTGATCCCCGCCCCAGTAGCCGGGAACCGGTTCGAAGCTCCCCATTCCCGCCCGCTCCGCGACCTGACGCAGTCCCTCGTCCCCGACCCGGGCGTAGATGGCATCCGCGGCGCTGTTGTCCGAGTAGGTGATCATCGGCTCGAGGAGCGCCTTCGTCTCGGAGTCGAGTGGCTGCCTCTCCCGAACGAGCCGGCGCAACTCGGCCGCCAGCAGGAGCGCCTTGCTCACGCTCGCAGAGCTGAACCGCCGGTCGTAGTCGTAGCCGCGCAGGCCCAGGGAGCGGTCGATGACGGCGAAGGAGACGTCCCCCCGGCCCGCTGCGAACTGCTGTGCCTCGCCCACGGCGCGGTCCGGCGGGTAGATGGGGCTGGGCCACACCTTGTGCCGCCCGGAGCGACCGTCCCCGCCGTGGGCGATCGCCGGTCCCGCCAACCCGAGCAGCGAGAGACCCGCCAGTGTGATCAGCGCGCGCCGCTGGCTCACACGGTGCCGGGACTGGCGGGTCGGGCGAGCTCCGGGTCCAGCCCGGCGTCGGCCAGCGCCTCGGCCTGATCCAGGTAGACCCGCCAGTAGGTGATCTTCCCGTCGCGGAAGGTGATCATGTGCGCGTCGCGGGTCTCGACCTCGAGGTCGTCTCGCTCACCCCTTCGGTGTGTGTGTATGAGCGCGACGACGCGGTCCCCGGCCGGCAGCAGCCGGAAGTCCCTGATCTCGACGTCCTCGAAGCCGCTGGAGAGCATCTCGATCACCCGGCTGACCGCTGCCCGTCCGCGATAGCTGCCGGGCGGCAGGTCGGGGTCATAGACCTCGGCGTCTTCCGTGTAGTACGGCAGGACGCCATCGGCACCTTCGCGGTTGAAGGCCTCGATCACGCGTTGAAAGATCTCGACGTTGGACTCTGACGCCATCCTCGACCAGCTCGTACTCATCCTACGCGCGCCCCGCGTCCAGCGTCCACCCCACATTTGGCCGATTTTCGCGCTTTCCGAGGCATTCTTCGGCCACTGTAAATCTGAGTCGATTTCACATAGATTTCTTTACTTTCACGACTAAAGCAGCTACCATAGGCGAGGAATGCAGCCCGACCGGTTCACAGTCAAGTCCCAGGAGGCGGTGGCCGCCGCTCAGCGGCTCGCCTCGGAGAACTCGAATCCCGAGGTCGCCCCGCCCCACCTGCTGCTCGCCCTGCTGGAGCAGGATGAGGGCGTCGTCGTGCCCGTGCTGCAGCGGCTCGGCGTCGACGCCGAGGACACCCGCGGTCGGGCGCGCGAGGCGATCGACAAGCTTCCTCAGCTGAGCGGCAACACGGTGCCGGACGTGCGCCCTTCGAGCGAGTTCGTCTGGGTGCTGCAGCAGGCCGAGAAGGAGTCCACCAGCTTCGGTGACGAGTACATCTCGACCGAGCACATCCTGCTCGCCCTGGCCGAGTCTCGCTCCGGCGTGTCCGACCTGCTGCCGCCGCGCAAGGAGCTGGTGCAGGCGATCTCGGAGGTCCGGGGTCCCCATCGCGTCACCTCGCAGAATCCGGAGGACACCTTCGGCGCACTCGATAAGTACGGGCGCGACCTCACCGCCGAGGCCGAGAGCGGCAAGCTCGATCCGGTCATCGGCCGCGATGAGGAGATCCGCAGGGTGATCCAGGTCCTCTCACGCCGCACCAAGAACAACCCGGTCCTGATCGGCGAGCCCGGCGTCGGCAAGACCGCAATCGTCGAGGGGCTCGCCCAGCGCATCGTCTCGGGCGACATCCCGGAGTCGCTGCGCGACCGGCGCGTGATCGCCCTCGACATCGGCGCGCTGCTCGCGGGCTCGAAGTACCGCGGCGAGTTCGAGGAGCGGCTCAAGGCCGTGCTCAAGGAGATCCAGGCCGCCGAGGGCCAGATCGTCCTCTTCATCGACGAGCTGCACACCATCGTGGGTGCCGGTGCCGCCGAGGGCGCCGTCGACGCCTCCAACCTCTTGAAGCCGATGCTCGCGCGCGGTGAGCTGCGCGCCGTCGGCGCCACCACCCTCGACGAGTACCGCAAGCACATCGAGAAGGACGCGGCGCTCGAGCGGCGGTTCCAGCCCGTCTTCGTGGGCGAGCCGGACGCCGGCGACACCATCGCGATCCTGCGCGGCCTGAAGGAGCGCTACGAGGTCCACCACGGAGTCCGGATCACGGACGCAGCGATCGTCGCGGCCGCGACGCTTTCCGACCGGTACATCGCGGATCGCTTCCTGCCCGACAAGGCGATCCACCTGATCGACGAGGCCGCTTCGCGCCTGAAGATCGAGATCGACTCGATGCCCACCGAGATCGATGAGGTCGAGCGCCGGATCCAGCAGCTGGAGATCGAGCGCGAGGCGCTGAAGAAGGAGACGGACGAGACGTCGAGGGAGCGGCTCGAGGCGATCGAGGCCGAGCTCGCCGACCTGCGCGAGCGCTCATCCGAGATGAAGGCGCGCTGGCAGAACGAGAAGGGCGCGATCGACGAGATCAAGGTCGCCAAGGCCGAGTTCGAAGAGGTTCAGCGCGAGGCCGAGCGGGCCGAGCGCGACGCCGACCTGGAGCGCGCAGCCGAGCTGCGCTATGGCCGCATCCCAGAGCTCGAGAAGAAGATCCTGGATGGCGAGACGAAGCTTTCAGACCTCCACCGCGACGGCGGCTCCATGCTGACCGAGGAGGTCACCGAGGAGGACGTCGCGAATGTTGTCGCCAAGTGGACCGGCATCCCCGTCTCTCGCCTGATGGAAGGCGAGGTCGAGAAGCTGATCCACATGGAGGACCGCCTTCACGACAGGGTGATCGGCCAGGACGAGGCGGTCGAGGCCGTCTCCGGAGCCCTGCGCCGCTCGCGGGCGGGTCTCTCGGATCCGAACAGGCCGATCGGCAGCTTTCTGTTCCTCGGCCCGACCGGCGTCGGCAAGACCGAGCTGGCACGGGCCCTCGCCGAATTCATGTTCGACTCCGAGCAGGCGATCGTCCGCATCGACATGTCCGAGTACATGGAGAAGCACGCGGTCGCCCGCCTCATCGGCGCGCCGCCGGGCTACGTCGGCTACGAGGAGGGCGGCCAGCTCACCGAGGCCGTTCGCCGCCGGCCCTACTCGGTGATCCTGCTCGACGAGATCGAGAAGGCACACCCGGATGTCTTCAACGTCCTGCTCCAGATCATGGACGACGGCCGGCTCACCGACGGCCAGGGCCGCACCGTGGACTTCAAGAACACCGTGCTGATCATGACCTCCAACGTCGGCTCCCAGTACATCGCCGCCGAGGCGGTGGAGGAGAACGCGCGCGAGCAGGTCGAGGAGGCGCTGACCCAGACCTTCCCGCCCGAGTTCCTCAACCGGATCGACGACGTCGTCATCTTCCACCGCCTGACGAAGGCAGACCTCGGCAAGATCGTCCAGATCCAGGTGGACCTCTTGGCGAAGCGGGTGAGCGAGCGGGGGATCCACATCGAGCTCACCGACAGGGCGCGCGAGCTGCTCGGCAACCTCGGCTTCGACCCGACCTATGGCGCCCGTCCGCTGAAGCGGGTGATCCAGAAGCAGCTGGTCGACCAGCTGGCACTGCGCCTGCTGGAGGGCGAGTTCGCCGAGGGCGACACCGTGGAGGTGGATGCCGCCGACGGCAAACTCACCTTCACCAAGGCTGAGGCGGCAAAGCCCGAGCGGGCATCGGCCGCTGCGTAGGCACGGCTCCGCCATTTGACGGGTTGCTGCTCAGCTTCGCTTACGCAGCACCCTCGCACATAATCGACCCACTTCTCAGTATCGGGATGAGGGCGTGTCGAGACGACTAGTTACGCATGAATCTTCGCGTCTCGGCCGACCAAGCCGGGTGGTCGATCCGTGAGGCCGCCTGGGGAATCGAGGAGCGGGTGCTGTGGCGCGGAAGCGACGCCGCACGCTCGGCGGCCGAGCGTGCCAACCGGGCGACGGAGCCTCTCCAGAGGCTGATCCAGACCAGGCTCACCTGGCCGCTCGCCGACGCCTATCGCGCCCGGGGCCGCAAGACACGCGCGGCGGTCGCCGCTTCGACGGCCGCCCTCGCGGTCGCCGCGGGGACCGCGGGCGCGCTCGTGGCACCCGAAGACGTCACCCCGCCTCAGCAGTCCACGGTGGCGAGAATTGCTCCACTCGCGGCAACCCCGGCCGCCTCGGACGGGCTGGTGCTCCAGGGCGTCACGCCGCAGTTCCAGTCCGGCGACGCCGCGCCCGCCACGCCGGAGACCGTGGAGAAGCCGACGGAGAAGCCGGCCCAGGTGGCCTGGGACTTCGCGCAGGCGTTCGTCGCCTATGAGGTCGGGGACTCCGATCAGGAGATCGATGCCACCTTCGGGTCGACGGCGACGAAGCAGCTCGCCAAGGCCCTCAAGGACGACCCGCCACGGCTCCCGGCCGGTGGCAAGGTGCCCAAGGCCCGGGTCCTCAACGTCGTCCTCGGGACAGCCAACAAGACGCAGGTGACAGCCAGCGTCTCGCTCGTCCGCCTGCGGGCGGTCAGCGAGCTGCGGCTCACCCTGACCCGCACCGACCACAGCTGGCGAGTGGCTCAGGTGCTCGGCTGATGGGACGGCTCAGAACCGTCATCGCGGCAACGGCAGTCGGCGCGGCGATCGCGGCACAGAGCGCGGTCGCCCAGACCACGACGACGGACACCGAGCCGACCACGACCACGCCTCCGCCGGAGCCACCGCCGACGCTGCCGGAGGTGCCGATCGCACAACTCCCGCCCCAGATCCCGTCGAAGCCGAAGCCGAGGCCGAAGCCGGAGCCGGCTCCGAAGCCGCAACCGCAGAAGAAGAAGCCGAATCCGGAGCAGCCGAATCCGGAGGGCAGCGAGAACGGCGCCGCCGACACCGGCGGCAACTCCCTACCTCCTCCCACGACCCCGCTCCCCACCGCCTGCGGCCCGGTGGCGGTGCCGACCTTCCTCCCTCCGATCTACCAGGCGGCGGCGCAGGCGTACGACCTGGGGCCCGCCGGTCCCTCGATCCTCGCCGCGATCAACGAGATCGAGAGCGGCTTCGGGCAGAACCTCGGCCCCTCATCGGCCGGCGCCGTGGGTTGGATGCAGTTCATGCCCTCGACCTGGGAGATGTACGGGGTCGACGGCAACAGCGACGGCGTCAAGGACCCGAACGACCCGAACGACGCGATCTTCGCCGCTGCTCGCTACCTCCGCGCCGCCGGCATGCCGGAGGACCCCGAGGGCGCGGTCTTCGCCTACAACCACGCGGACTGGTACGTCGCGGAGGTGATGGCGAGAGCCGCCTGCTTCAGCGGCATCGGCAACGGCGCCGTCGGCGGGCTCTCGCTGATCCCGAAGCGCCAGGAGATGGTCTGCGCGCCTGCCGACGACTCGCGCGTCCAGATCCCGCGCGAGTACATGACGGCCTTCGAGGACGCAGCGGGCCGCTACGAGCTCGGGCCGAGCGGTGTCTGGGCCCTGGCCGCCGTCGCGCGGGTCGAGTCGAACTTCGGCAAGGGGATGGCTCCTGCGGACCTCGACACGCGGGGACCGCTCGGGATCACCGAGGACAACTGGGAGCACTACGCGGTGGACGGCGACGATGACGGCAAGATCAGACACTCGAGCCCCGCCGACTCGGCCGCGACCCTCGCCCGGATGATCTGGGCGGCCGGCGACCTGCGGGCCGGTCTGTTCCTCCACAACCACGCCGAGTGGTACGTGGAGACCGTGCTTCAGGACGCCGAGGCGATGAAGGGCACCTGCCAGGCGAAGACCGTCGCCTACGCCGTCGCGCTCCCCGGCCCGACGAGCGCGCCGATCAACTGGCGGAACGTCGAGCTCTCGAACCAGCTGGAGATGGTCGACATCCAATCGGGTGCAATCGATCCGCGGATCATCAACCTGATCGGGGCGATCAGCCAGCAGCACACGATCACGATCTCGGCCCTGCGCTCCGACCACTCCAAGTACGCGTCAAGCGGGAACGTCTCGAACCACTACTACGGGCGCGCCATGGACATCGCCGCGATCGATGGGGTCTCCTGCACCAACGTCTCGCCCGACGGGCCCTGCGGGACGATCGCCCGCCAGCTCGGCGCGCTGCCGCCCGGGCAGGAGCCCACCGAGCTCATCTACTGCTGGGATCCGGACGGGCCCGCGAACCCGAACGGCTTCGCGCAGGCCGACCACTGCGACCACGTCCACGTGGGATTCGACGCATAGGCTTCGGCCTATGCCGTTGTTCGAGACCGAGCGGCTGGGGCGCGTCCTCGTCGTCCGCATCGATCACCCGCCGCACAACTTCATGACGGCCGGGATGGTCCGGGAGCTGGAGCGGCTCTTCCACTCGCTCAGCGGTGACCGCTCGATCGGCGCGGTGGTGATCACCGGCAAGCCGGAGGGTCTCTACATCACCCACTACGACGTCGGCGAGATCCTCGCCAGCGTCGAGCGGGCCGGGATCGCGGCGCCGCCCTGGCTGACCTCGATCGTGCTGCGCATCGCCGGCGCGGTCCGCAGGGTCCCGGGGCTGCGAGACCTGGCGGAACGCACTCCCCTGGCCGCTGTCTTCGAGCTCTACCGGGTCCACGACCTGTTCCTCTCGATGAACCGGTCGGACAAGGTCTTCATCGCGGCCATCAACGGGCCGGCGACCGGCGGCGGCTGCGAGATCTCGATCGCCTGCGACGTGCGGATCATGGCCGACGCCGACATCGCGATAGGGCTCCCCGAGATGACGCTGGACTTCAATCCCGGCGCCGGCGGGACCCAGCGCCTGCCTCGCCTGGTCGGCGTGGGCCGCGCGATGGCGATGATGCTCGAGGGCAGGACGCTCAGCCCTCGCGAGGCTCTCGACCATGGGTTGGTCCAGGCGGTCGTGCCGCCGGAGCGGGTCGAAGAGGCGGCGGTCCGGATGGGCGAGAGGCTCGCCCGCCGCTCGCCGGAGGCGATCCGCTCGCTGAAGCGGGCGGTCTATGAGGGCGGCTCGCTGCCCCTGCACCGCGGGCTGGGCGAGGAGCGCAAGTGGTTCATGGTCTCCTCGGCGACCGAATCCTCGAAGGAGAAGATGGCCGCGATGACCCGACAGGTCGAAGAGGAGGGGGAATCGCCCTGGGCTCGCGCCGAGACGCTCGAGCCCTGGCAGGACGGGACCGGCGTCAGCTCCCCTCGAAGCGACCGGGCCTGACCGCGATGCCTCGGATCATGGGCCGGATCAGGGGCGGCCCCTTGGGGAGCTTGTCTCGCTCGAGGCTGTCGATGAAGAAGCCGGCACCGGCGAGCAGCTCGTCGGTCGCCCGGTTCGGATGACAGCCGCCGGCGACCCACCCCCAGGGCCTCTCGAACCAGTCCTGCCACCGTGCGAGCCCATGCCGCGCGCTGCGCACATGCTCGAGATAGAGGAGGCGGCCGCCCTCGACGAGGACACGACGGACCTCGGCCACCGCGCGGGCGGGGTTCTCCACGGTGCAGAGCACGAGCGTCGCGACCACGACGTCGAAGCTGCCGTCGTCGAAGGGCAGCTCCTCAGCCGGCGCCTCGATCACCGACGGCTTCCCGGCGGCGGTGCCCTCGCGCTGGAGTCGCTCACGGAGGATCCTGGCCATGTGCGGATCGGGCTCCGCCAGAACCAGCTCCATGACGGCGTCCGTGTAGTAGGAGAGATTGGGGCCGGTGCCGGCGCCCAGCTCCAGCACCCGGCCGGAGGCCGAGGCGAGCAGCCGGCGGCGCATCTCGCCGAGCCCGCCCCGTTCCATCCTGGCGGTCAGTCGGTCGTAGAAACGGGCGAAGAACGGATGCTCCGGCACGCGGGCATGATGTCCATTTCCGCGGCGGGATTGCAGACCGGGCCGGAAAGTGAGAGAAAACCGGGCAAGCAACGACGAGAGGAGAAGCGATGCCGACGTTCGTGATGCTCACCAATCTGACCTCCGAGGGCGTGCAGACGCTGAAGAACAACCCCACCCGCATCCAGGAGGTGAACAAGGAGGTCGAGCAGCTCGGGGTCACGGTCAAGGAGCAGTGGGCGACCCTCGGCCCTTACGACTTCATCACCATCGTCGAGGCGCCCGACGCGCAGACGATGGCCAAGGTCTCTGTGGAGCTCGGCTCGCGCGGGACGATGAGCAGCCAGACGCTCGCCGCCATCCCCGCGGGGGAGTTCGCCCAGGCACTTTGAGTCACAGGAACCCTCCGGAATGAAGGTCCTCGTCGTCGGCGGCGGGGGACGCGAGCACGCGATCGTTCGCGCGCTCTCGCGCTCACCCAGTGAGCCGGAGCTGTTCTGCGCGCCCGGGAATGCCGGGATCGCCGAGGAGGCCGAGATCCTTCCGGTGGCAGGCGAAGACGTCGACGGCCTCGTCGGAGCCGCGCAGGAGGCCGGGATCGACCTGGTGCTGGTCGGCCCCGAGGCGCCGCTCGTGGCGGGCCTCGTCGACGCGCTCGAGAGCGTCGGAATCGCCGCGTTCGGCCCGACCGGGGCCGCGGCGGAGCTCGAGGGCTCCAAGCAGTTCGCCAAGAACCTGATGCAGGAGGCCGGCATCCCGACGGCCGGCTACTCCGTTGTGGCCTCGAAGGAGGAGGCGCTCGGGCAACTCGGCCGTGCCTCCTATCCGGTGGTGCTGAAGGCCGATGGGCTGGCCGCCGGGAAGGGCGTGATCATCGCTGCGACGGAGAGCGAGGCCCGCGAGGCTGCGGAGGTCTTCTTCACGGAGCAGCGCTTCGGCGAGACCCAGGTCGTGATCGAGGAGTTCCTGGAGGGCGAGGAGCTCTCCCTCCTCGCTCTCTGCGACGGCGAGAACGTGCTGCCGCTCGCCCCGGCGCAGGACTACAAGCGCATCCGCGACGGCGATGAGGGACCGAACACCGGCGGCATGGGCAGCTACTCGCCGGTGCCGGGCATCGACTCGGCCGAGGTCGAGCGGCTCGCCGATCTCGTCCATCGCCCCGTAGTGGATGCGATGAAGAGCCGCGGCAACCTCTACCGCGGCGTTCTCTACGCGGGGCTGATGCTGACCGAGTCCGGGCCGAAGGTCCTGGAGTTCAACTGCCGCTTCGGCGACCCGGAGACCCAGGCCGTGCTGCCCAGGCTGCGCTCCGACCTGATCGCGCTCTGCCTTGCCACCCGGACCACCGGCGGGCTCTCTGGTCTCGAGGCTAACTTCGCAGACGACTGGGCGGTGACCGTCGTGCTGGCGTCCGCCGGGTATCCGGAGTCCTCCTCTAAGGGCGACGCGATCAGCGGGCTGGAGGAGGCCGCCGCGATCGAGGGGGTCGAGGTCACGCACGCCGGGACGGCACGACGCGACGGCCGGATCGTCACCGCGGGTGGTCGCGTCCTGAACGTCACCGGGCTCGGTCCCAGCGCGGCGGAGGCACGCCGGCGCGCATACGATGCGGCCGAGCTGATCAGCTTCGACGGGAAGCAGATGCGGCGGGACATCGCGGCGCGGGCGGTGGGCCGCGCGACGCCGGAAGAGTCGGAGCAGGTGCGCCCTGCAGGTAGCGCGGCCGATTGATGGGGAACCAGACAACGACTGAATGGAGGACCTGATGCCCGAGGGCGAAGCCGTCGAGACCTTGCCCGAGGTCGAGGAGGCGTTCGAGGAGATCGAGGTCGATGCGCCGCTGGTGGGAATCATCATGGGCTCGAAGAACGACAAACCCAAGTTGCAGCCCGCCGGCGAGGCACTCCGGGACGCCGGTATCCGCTACGAGGTGCGGGTACTGAGCGCGCATCGCACTCCGGACGAGACCCGCGACTACTGCGTCAACGCGCGCATGCGCGGCCTCAGGGTGATCATCGCCGGCGCGGGCATGTCCGCCGCCCTGCCCGGCTTCGCCGCCGCCCATACCGACCTGCCGGTGGTCGGGGTCCCGATCTCGGGCAAGAACCTGGGCGGAATGGACGCCCTGTTCTCCGCCGTGCAGATGCCACCCGGCGTGCCGGTCGCCTGCGTCGCGATCGACGGCGCGAAGAACGCGGGGCTGCTGGCGGCTCGCATCATCAACGCGTGATTCAGAATTAGACGGTGATCCCCCGCTACACACGCGAGGAGATCGGGGCCGTCTGGACGCCGCAGAGGCGCATGGACGCCCTCCTCCGGGTGGAGCTGGCCGCCGTCGACGCCTGGGCGGAGGAGGGGGTGGTCCCTGAGCCGGACGCCCGCGAGTGCCGCGAGAAGGCCTCCTTCACCGTCGAGGCGGTCGAGGAACGCGAGCGGACGACCGGCCACGACGTGGCCGCGTTCGTCGATGTGGTCGCCGCCTCAATCGGTGACACCGGGCGCTGGCTCCACTACGGACTCACCTCCTACGACGTCGTCGACAACGCGCTG
>DASTAI010000251.1:0-8505 GCA_035712865.1 Solirubrobacterales bacterium | reverse complement strand
TACCGAGGAACACGGCGACACCGTCTTGGTCGAGACCGGGGCATCGATGCAGGGACGCGCCAGCGGCGCGGAGGTGGACTGGCGGTTCTGGACCGTCTGGCGCGTCAAGGACGGCCTGATCACCTACCACCACGGCTACAGCCGCCGTGAGGATGCGATCGCGGATCTCGGGTAGACGGATCGCGTGAAATGGGTCTCGATCCTCATCGCCTGCCCGCTGGCTCTCGCGCTCACGGCCTGCGGCTCCGACTCGAACACGACGAGCACCCGGGCGACACCGACACCGCCCACCACGACCGTCGCGGCGCCGAGCGGTCCCGCGGTCAGGATCTGCGATCGGCGGCTGGCCCGGCAGCTCGCGCCCGTCCTGCCCTCGGAGGGCTCGGACGGCACCTCCCTCCGCCCCGATCCGAGCGGCACGCCGCGCCACTCCACCTGCCGCCTCGGCCCGGTCGAGCTCACGGTTGACAACGCCCAGGACGCCTACCAGCGCTACCTGAACCGGATCGTCGAGACGGCGCAGTTCTCGGACAGCAAGTACAGCCGGGTGCCTCGCACGGTCCGTGGCATCGGCGACCCCGACCTCGGCGCGGCCGGAGCCAACTGGATTCCCTATCTCCGCCAGCTGATCTCAGCCCGCGGCAAGCTCGTCCTGATCGCCGAGACCCACGTCCCGGGGCTCGCCGATCCGCAGCGCCTGGCGCTGACGAAGCGGGTGGCGCTGATCGCCTGGAGCCGACTCGGCTAGCTCACAGCTCCTCGACCTGCGCCGCGATGTCGGAGGCGGCGCCCTTCGCGTCCGAGAAGAGCATCGAGGTGTTGTCCTTGTAGAAGAGGTCGTTGTCGATGCCGGCGAACCCCGGGCTGAGGCTGCGCTTGATCACGATGACCTCCTTCGCGTGGTCCACCTCGATGATCGGCATGCCGGCGATCGGAGAGTTCGGGTCATCCTTCGCCGCCGGGTTGGTGACGTCGTTCGCACCGATCACGACAGCGACGTCGGTCTGTGGCATCTCGGCGTTCGCCTGATCCATCTCCTCGAGCTGCTCGTAGGGCACGTCCGCCTCGGCGAGCAGCACGTTCATGTGTCCCGGCATCCGGCCGGCGACCGGGTGGATCGCATAGCTCACACGGATCCCGCGCTTCTCGAGCTCGTTGGCGAGCTCCTTGACCGCGTGCTGGGCCTGGGCCACGGCCATCCCGTAGCCGGGGACGAAGACGACCGAGTCGGCGTAGCCGAGCTTGATCGCGGCATCCTCGGCGCCGATCGCGTGAACCGGGCGCTCCTCCCTCTCCCCCGCGGCCGTGCTGACCGCGCCGAAGCCCGAGAAGAGCAGGTTGCCGATCGAGCGGTTCATCGCGCGGCTCATCTCCAGCGTGAGGATGGTTCCCGAGGAGCCGACGAGCGTGCCCGCGACGATCAGCACGACGTTGTCGAGCGCGAACCCGGCCGCCGCCGCGGCGAGCCCCGTGAAGGCGTTGAGCAGCGAGATCACGACCGGCATATCGGCGCCGCCTATCGGCAGGACGAAGAGGTTGCCGAGCACCGCAGCGGCGATCAGGACGCCGATGTAGAGGCCCTGCGAGGGGGAGTCGTGGTCGATTCCGAGGACGATGCACGCGGCGAGGATCGCGGCGAGGAGCAGCCCGTTGAAGATGTGCTGACCGGGGAACTGGACGGGCCGGCTGGGGATGATCGCCTGGAGCTTGCCGAAGGCGATGTTCGATCCCCAGAAGGAGACCGAGCCGATCACCGTGGAGAACAGGATCGGGATGAAGACGTCGAGCGGGATGCTCGATCCCCCGGCCGACACGTGCCGGAATTCCGACCAGGAGATCAGCGCCGCCGCGCCGCCGCCGACGCCGTTGTAGAGCGCGACCATCTGCGGCATGTCGGTCATCTGCACCCGGAGGGACGCGATCACACCGACCGCCGTTCCGATCAGGATGCCGAGCAGGATCAGCCCGCCATTGCCGATCACATCCAGCGAGAGCGTGATCGCGATCGCCACCAGCATCCCGGCGGCGGCGATCAGGTTGCCGCGGCGCGCGGTGCGGGGGTGGGTGCCCTGCCGGATCCCGAGGATGAACAGGGAGAAGGCGACGATGTAGCAGGCGGTGACGAAGTCGCTGTTCTGCGTCAGCGCCAACGGCGGAGCCTGGATCACTGACCGGCCTCCGTCGGGTTGACGGTCTCCGCCTCCGTCTCCTGCTTGGGCTTGCGGTCACGGCCCCGGAACATGCCCAGCATCCGGTCGGTGACCATGAATCCGCCGACGATGTTGATCGTCCCGAAGGCGATCGCGATCACGCCGATGACCTTCTCGAGTGGGTCGTCGGCGTAGCCGATGACGATCAGCCCCCCGAGCATGACGATGCCGTGGATCGCGTTCGTCTGCGACATCAGGGGCGTGTGCAGCGTGGTCGGCACCTTGGAGATGACCTCGAAGCCGACGAAGGCCGCGAGGACAAAGATCGTGATCTCGGTGATCAGGCTCATGACGAGGCTGCCTCCTTCGCTCTCTCGTTGACGATCTCTCCGTCCTTGGTGAGCAGCGCGCCGGCGATCACCTCATCGTCGGTGTCGATCGCGAGCTTGCCCTCGTCGTCGACCATCAGCTCGACCAGGTTCTGGAGGTTCTTGGCGTAGAGCGCCGAGGCGTTGCCGGCCATCTGGCTCGGCAGGTTGGCCGGGCCGATGATCTTCACGCCGTTGCGTTCGACCGTCTCCCCCGGCTTCGAGCCCTCGACGTTGCCGCCGGTCTCGGCGGCGAGGTCGACGATGACCGAGCCGGGCTGCATGCCGTCGACCGCGTCGGCGGTGATCAGCCGGGGCGCGGGCCGGCCCGGGATCTGCGCCGTGGTGATGATCACGTCCTGGCGCTTCGCGGCCTCACCGAGCTCCTGGCGGAGGCGCTCGTTCTCCTCGTCGGTGAGCGGGCGGGCGTAGCCGCCCTCGCCCTCGGCGTCCTTGACCGCCTCCACCTCGAGGAAGCGGCCACCGAGCGACTGGACCTGCTCCTTGACCACAGAGCGGACATCGAAGCCGGTGACGACGCCACCGAGACGCTTGGCCGTTGCGATGGCCTGAAGACCGGCGACGCCGGCCCCGAGGATGAGGACCTTGGCCGGTGGGATCGTCCCCGCGGCGGTGGTCATCATCGGGAAGAGCTTGCCCGACTCCCGCGCGGCGATCAGCACGGACATGTAGCCGCCGAGGTTCGCTTGCGAGGAGAGCGCGTCCATCGACTGCGCACGGGTGATCCGCGGGATCGCCTCGATCGCGAGGCTGGTGATGCCGGCGTCGGCGAGCGACTTCGCGAGCTCCGGGTTGGTGAGGGGCTCGAGGAAGCCGATCAACACCTGGCCCCGCTTCAGGCGGCCCACCTCCTCGGAGGTGGGCGGTGTCACCTTGAGCACAATGTCCGCGCTCCAGACGTCGTCGCCGACCTTCGCGCCCGCGTCCGTGTATTCGGAGTCGAGGTGCGAGGCTCCCTCGCCCGCTCCCGACTCGACGTCGACCTCGATGTCCTTCGCCGTCAGCGCCTTGACCACGTCAGGCGTCAACGCCACGCGGCGCTCTCCCTCGGCGGTCTCCTTTGGAACTCCGATCTTCATGGACGAAGCCGCGGCAATCTAGCCGTTTTCCGAGCCGGACCACTCCGGCAGGGAGGCCGCCTCGAGAGCCTCCGCAGGCGTGCTGAAGAGCTGAACCTGAACGATCTTGCCGTTGACGACGCGGTAGAGGTATCCGCTCTCGCTGCCGATGGTCACGCCGCTCGCCCTGCCGCTCCCGCCGTGCTTTGCATCCAGGAAGACGACGCCGCCCCCGAGCTCGCGCAGCTCGACGATCTCGAAGTGGTAGCCAGGGGCGAACTGGCGGAACCAGTCCCCGAACCACTCCCCCACGGCCGCCTTTCCCTCAAACCTCCCGGAGGTGATGCCCCATCCTTCGCCGACCACGAGCACCACATCATCCGCGTACACGTCCATGGCACGCTCGAAGTCGCGCTCGTTGGTCGCCGCGTACTGCTCCCTAATGACCTCGACCGGATCCTGGGTCACGCGCTGAAGCTAGGCGGGTGAGCCCGCGCCGACCATGTCGGAAAGCTTCTCGAGCGTGGCCAGGTTCTGCTCGGTGTTGCCGTGCATCGGCGAGACGATCATCCGGTCGACGCCGGCATCCGCGAAACGCTTGACCCGCTCGGCGACCTCGTCCTCGGTCCCGATCATCGCCGTGGCGTCGACCAGCTCATCGGGAATCGCCGCATACGCCTCTTCGCGCTTGCCATCCAGGTAGAGCGACTGGACCTCGTCGGCGACCCCGGCGAAGCCGAAGCGGCGGGTGAGGTCGGCGTAGAAGTTGGTCTTCTTCGAGCCCATCCCGCCGAGATAGAGCAGCAGTCCGGCCTTGACCAGCCCGCGCGCGGCATCGAGATCGCCGTCGATCGCGACCTGAACCGACGGCGAGACCTGGAAGTCCTCGCGCGAGCGGCCGCCCTTGGCGAGGCCCTCGTCGATGTGCTCGCCCCAGGCCTCCTGCCACTTGTCGACCGAGAAGAAGATCGGGATCCAGCCGTCCGCGATCTCGGCGGCGAGCTCGACGGACTTGCGCCCGATCGCGCCCAGGTACACCGGGATCTCGTTCCGAATCGGATGCATGTTCAGCTTCAGCGCCTTGCCCTGCCCGGTGACTCCCTCGCCCTCCTTGAGAGGGAGCGTGAAGTGCTTGCCCTGGTACTCGAGACGACCATCGCGGGCGACGATCTGCTTGACGATCTCCACGTACTCGCGGGTCCGGCCCCACGGCTTCTCGTACGGGACGCCGTACCAGCCCTCCGACACCTGCGGCCCGGACGGCCCGAAGCCGAAGATGAAGCGCCCGTTCGAGAGCGCGTCGATCGTCACCCCCGCCATCGCAGCGGCAGCGGGCGGCCGTGCCGGCACCTGCAGGATCGCGGCGCCGAGCCCGATCGTCTCGGTCTTGGCGGCCAGATAGGCGAGCACGCTGACCGCATCCGATCCGTAGGACTCCGCCGCCCAGACTGAGTCGTAGCCGAAGCGTTCGGCCGCGAGCACGATCTCGGTCGCGTCATCGCCCTGAGGACCGATCCCCCAGTAGCCGAGGTTGAGTCCAAGCTTCAAACCCATGTGCCGCGCACCCTACGCGAAATGGCGGGGGTGGCGTGGGCTCAGGTCGGGAGACTCGAGTCGATCGTGAGCGTCGCGTGCTTCGTGCCCGACCCCGCCGTCGCGGAGACGTCGAACTGGCCGTCACCCAGGCCCGGATCGGTCGTGATCGGGAAGTTGACGCTGAGTTGACCGGCGGGGACGAGGACGCTCACCGGCACGCCGACGCCGGGATCGGAAGAGCCGAGCGTGACGGTGGTCCCGCCCGGCGGTGCCTCGCAGTCGAGGGTCACCGTGCCCGTGGAGTCCTGGCCGGCGACCACCGTGTCCGGGGCCAGCGTCAGACCGTCGGCATTGGTGGCCGGATCCGTTTCGCTGACCGAGGCACTGTCGGTGGCCTCCGAGGAGCCAAGGGTCGCCGTGACCGTCACCGACGCGGAGTCGGCGAGGGCGTTGACCGAGAAGAAGGCACTCGTGGAGCCCGACGGAACGGTGACGCCGGCAGGCACGGAGAGAGCGGTCGGGTCGCTGCTCAGCAGCGAGACCAGGGTGTCTGACGGGGCCGGCACGTCGAGCGAGACCCGGTTGGAGGCGAATGTCCCGAAGGTGAAGCACCGGCGCTCGAGGTTCACGGACGTGACGCTGGCGGTGTCCACCACCTTCAGCTGCGTCGTCGCATTGCTCGCGTCGATGGACGCCGTGAGCGTCGCGGTGACCGGCGCGCCGATCGTCGTGTCGACCGAGAAGCTCGCCTGGGTCTCGCCGGGAGGGACGACGACGCTGGCCGGAACTGACACTCGCGACGAGTTGCTGCTCTCGAGGTCCACCTGCTGCCCGCTCGCCCCGGCGGCGGCATCGACGGTGACGGTGCCCGTCGTGGAGTTCGGCGCGAGGACGGTGCCGGCTGCGAGGCCGAGGCTGGCCACGTGCAGCGTGCTCGGCTGATCGGGCTTGGTCGGCGAGGAGGGCGTCGCCTCCCCGGGAAGGCCGCCGCCCGAGGTGCTGCCGCCGCTGCCGGTCTTGCAGCCCTTCTTCTTCTTGCCCTTCTTGCCCTTGTTCGCCTTCTTGGACTTCTTCTTCTTCTTCTTCGCCTTCTTGGCAGCGACCGCCTGCGGGCCGTCGGCCGAGAGGGCGGGGACGGCCAGGACGGCGCCGGCGAGAGCGCCCGCCAGGACCGCGATCGTGATCCTCCTGATCACCAGACTCACCCGGGATCACTCGGCAGCCACGGAGTTCGGGCGGAGGAATCCGGCTCAGGCTAGACAGACATCCGACCTCAGTTTTGGGGTGAAGATTCGCGTCATTTTTCGGGTGAAGAAGCGGCCCGCTTCAGCCGACAAGACCTTCCATGACCTCCGAACAGATGAACTACCGCGCGCAGCAGGCGGCGCATCTGCTCGAGCGCTACAGCGAGCTGGAGCGCGAGCGCGAGTCTGCGGGGCTCTACGAGGAAGCCCTCGAGGCCCGCCGGCTGCGACTCGAGCAGGAAGCGGCCGTGAGTTACTGGCGCGACCGCGCGACCGAGTCGAACTAGCTTGCGGATCGCTTGCGCTAGGATGGACTCACGATGAGTCCGGTCCTGACGCCCACCCTGCTCGATCCGATCGCTGAGACCTTGGAGCTGACCGAGACCGAGCTCGGACGCCTCTTCGGGGTCAGCCGCCAGGCCGTCGGGCAGTGGCGCGACCGGGGAGTGCCCTCCAACCGGATGGCCAAGGTGACGGCGGTCGCCGCGATCTGCGACCTCCTCGGCCACCGGCTCAAGCCCGAGCGCATCCCCGGAATCGCCCGGCGCCCGGCCGACGCCTACGGCGGGCTCTCGATGCTCGAGATGATCGAGCGCGACCGCGAGGACGAGCTTCTGACGCAGATCCGGCGCTCGTTCGACTGGGCCTCCACGGCTTAGACCCTAGATGCGAACCCTCGGGCGGGGCGGGCCCTACCTGCGCGTGGCCGACCCGGACTGGCAGGACCCGCTCGACGGCCGCTTCGCGGCCGATCGCGGGGGCCGCTGGAATCCGCCCGAGTCCTTTCCGGTCGTCTATCTCTGCCGCTCGATCGAGGTCGCCCGCGCGAACGTCTACCGCAGGCTCGGGGGACAGCCATACGGGCCGGAGGACCTTCTCCCCGGCAGCGGCCCGGTCCTCGTTCGGACCATCGTGCCGGAGGATCGCTATCTCAACGCAGTCACCGAGGCCGGCCTCCGTGATCTCGGCCTGCCCAGGACCTATCCGCTCGACAGCCGGCGGCGCCTCGTCCCCTGGCGCCGCTGCCAGCCGATCGGGCTGCGCGCCTGGGAGGCGGGCTTACCCGGCGTCGCCGCGGTCAGCGCGGCAACGAGGGGGGCCGGCGAGGAGCTGGCGTACTTCGGGCGCCGCAAGCTGAGACGCGGGGCGGTACGTCCGTTCGAAGCCTGGTTCTGGGAGACGCCTCACGGCTAGCACGCCCTCCGGCTTCGCTAACAATGCGAGCGATGAGCGCGCAGCGTCATCCGGGTGGGCTGTCGAGCCAGGAGGCCGCCAAGCGGCTGCGCAAGCTCGGGCCGGTCGAGGATCGCTCGAGCCGCTCCGTGGCGAGCATCGTCGCGGGGAACGTCTTCACCTTCTTCAACCTGATCATCGGCATCTTCTTCGTGGTCATGCTCGCGCTCGGGCTCTTCGCCGACGCGCTCTTCGGCTTCATCGCGGTGATCAACAGCTACATCGGGATTCGCCAGGAGCTGAAGGCGAAGGAGACGCTCGACAACCTCGCCATCCTGGTCGCGCCGAAGGCGAAGGCCGTGCGGGATGGCGACCTGATGGAACTGCGCGCCGAGGAGGTCGTTCCCGGCGACTGGATCCGGATCGAGCCGGGAGACCAGCTGGTGGCCGACGGCGACGTCTCGGAGAGCCGGGGCCTGACTCTGGACGAGTCGATGCTCACCGGCGAGGCGGACGGCGTCCGCAAGCGAGTCGGGGATCGAGCGCTCTCCGGCTCCTTCTGCATCACCGGCTCCGGCTACTACGAAGTCGACGCGGTCCGCGAGGACAGCTATGCCGAGAAGGTCGCGGGCGAGGCCCGCACCTTCCGCCACCCTCCCTCCCCGCTCCAGGACGAGGTCAACCTCGTCCTGAAGGCGAGCACCTGGCTGATGATCCCGCTCGCGATCATCCTCATCTTTTCGCTGCAGGCCCGGAGCGAGCCCCTGCACGAGGCGGCGCAGACGGCCACCGCCGGCCTGATCACGCTGATCCCGGAAGGGCTGGTCCTGCTGATGAGCGTGACGCTCGCCGTCGCCGCGGTCCGCCTCGCGAGGATGGACACGCTGGTGCAGCAGATGAGCGCCCCCGAGGCCCTCGCCGCGGTGGACACGATCTGCGTGGACAAGACCGGGAC
>DASTAI010000250.1:0-13438 GCA_035712865.1 Solirubrobacterales bacterium | reverse complement strand
CGTCGGTTCACGCTTGGCGTGGCCGGCGTTTCTTGTGCCTATCGGTCCGACTCCTGGGGCCGAGGGGCCTACTCCCAGTCAGATACGACCCCACGAAAGAAGGGGCATGAAGGTCCGAGCTTCAGTAAAGCCGATTTGTGAGAAGTGCAAGGTGATCCGCCGCAACGGGGCGGTCCTGGTGATCTGCTCCAACCCCCGCCACAAGCAGAGGCAGGGCTAGCGGATGGCGCGAATCGCCGGAGTCAACATCCCACTCAACAAGCGGGCCGAGATCGGCCTCACCTACGTCTACGGCATCGGCCGCTCGACGGCCAACGAGATCCTGAAGGAGACCGGCGTCGACCCCAGCACCCAGATCAAGGACCTCACCGAGGACGAGGTCGTGAAGCTTCGTGACGCGGTCGAGAATCATGAGGTCGAGGGTGACCTCCGCCGGGAGAACTCCCAGAACATCAAGCGCCTCCAGGAGATCGGCTCCTATCGCGGGCTGCGTCACCGCCGCGGGCTGCCGGTCCGGGGACAGCGCACGAAGACGAACGCGCGAGGCCGGAAGGGCCCGCGCCGGATGAGCGTTGCGGGCCGCAAGAAGGCCCCGCAGCCCAAGTGAGCAGAGGGGGGAACCGCTAGATGCCACGTGCTCAGGGCCGCTCGCGCCGCCGCGTTCGCAAGAACGTCACCTACGGACAGGCTCACATCAAGACTTCGTTCAACAACACGATCGTCACGCTGACCGACACCGAGGGAAACGTGATCGCCTGGGAGTCCGCCGGCTCGGCCGGGTTCAAGGGCTCCCGCAAGTCGACTCCGTTCGCCGCCCAGGTGACCGCCGACTCGGCCGCCAAGAAGGGCATGGAGCACGGGCTCGAGCGCGTCGAGGTGTTCGCCAAGGGCGCGGGCTCCGGTCGCGAGACCGCGATCCGCTCGCTGCAGGCCGCCGGTCTCGACGTGACGACTGTGAAGGACGTGACGCCGCAGGCTCACAACGGGTGCCGTCCGCGGAAGCGGAGGAGGGTCTAGTGGCTCGGGACACCGGAGCCCAGTGCAAGCAGTGCCGCCGGGAGGGGCAGAAGCTCTTCCTCAAGGGAGCCCGCTGCTTCACGGACAAGTGCGGCGTCGAGCGCCGCTCCTACCCGCCCGGCGAGCACGGCCGAGGCCGGATGCGGCAGTCCGAGTACCGGGCGCAGCTGCGCGAGAAGCAGAAGGCGAAGCGCTACTACCAGGTGCTCGAGAAGCAGTTCGCCGGCTACTACGGCAAGGCGAGCCGCCAGGAGGGAGTGACCGGCGAGAACCTGCTGCGCCTGCTCGAGTGCCGCCTCGACAACGTCCTCGTGCGCCTCGGCTTCGCCGCCTCGCGCCGTCAGGCCAGGCAGCTGGTCAGCCACGGCCACTGGACGGTGAACGGCCGCCGCGTCGACATCCCCAGCTACCAGGTGAAGCCGGATGACGTGATCACGATCAAGTCGACCAGCGGGGCCACGGACGTGGTTCGCGATGCGACCGAGCTCACGTCCGGAGTGCCGGCCTGGCTGCAGGCCGACCACGACTCGCTCACCGCCAAGGTGCTGAGGCTCCCGGAGCGGAGCGAGATCTCGGCGCCGGTCGAGGAACAGCTCATCGTCGAGCTGTACTCGAAGTAAGTCTTCAAATAGAAGGAAGAAAGGGAAGTGATGGAAGCAATGACCACCCTGCCAGATTTCCAAGTCCCGAAGATCGCGGGCGAGGATGCTGACGAGAACAAGGGCATGTTCACGATCGAGCCGCTCGACAAGGGCTTCGGCTACACGTTCGGGAACAGCCTGCGTCGCGTCCTGCTCTCGTCTCTCGGCGGCGCGGCGATCACAAGCGTCCGCATCGAGGGCGTGGCACACGAGTTCTCGACGATCCCCGGTCTGAAGGAGGACGTCACCGACCTTGTCCTCAACCTGAAGGACGTCGTCGTCCGCATGCACACGGACGCCGACGAGGTGGAGACGCCGCTCGTCGCCACCGGTCCCGGCGAGGTCAAGGCCAAGGACATCGACCTGCCCGCCGGGGTCGAGATCCTCAACCCCGAGGCTCCGATCGCCACCCTCGAGAAGAAGACCAAGCTCGAGATGTACCTGACGATCGGCCGCGGCCGCGGCTACTCGCCGGCGGACGAGAACAAGTCCGACGACAAGCCCATCGGCGTGATCCCGATCGACTCGATCTTCTCGCCCATCCGGCGCGCGGCCTACTCGGTCGACTCCGCCCGAGTGGGGCAGAGGACCGACTTCGACAAGCTCACGCTCGAGGTCGAGACCGACGGCTCGATCGAGCCGGGCGCGGCGCTGCGTGAGGCCGCCGAGATCCTGATCAAGAGCCTGGCGATCTTCACGTCCGCCGACCGCGTGGACGAGCTGCGCGGCGAGGGCGCGATCGCGGTGACCGACGGGGCCGGAGGCGGCGGTGACACCGCGGCCGTGCCGGGCGCCGACGGGCTCGACGAGATCCTGATCGAGGAGCTCGAGCTCGGTGTTCGCTCCTACAACTGCCTGAAGCGCGCCGGCATCCAGACCGTCGGCGAGCTCGTGCGGAAGTCGGAGTCGGAGCTCAACGCCATCCCGAACTTCGGTCGCAAGTCGATCGAGGAGGTCCAGGAGACCCTGCGGGCACGCGGCCTCTCGCTGCGTCAGGACTAGGACGGCTAGGGTCCCGGCTGGACCGACGGCGATGAGACACCAGCGCAAGAGAGCAAAGCTGAGCCGGGACTCGGCTCATCGCAAGTCACTGCTTCGCACGATGTCGAAGCAGCTGATCGAGCACGAACGGATCCGGACCACCCAGCCGAAGGCGAAGGCGCTGCGACCAGAGTTCGAGAAGCTCATCACGCTCGCCAAGCGGGGCGATCTTCACGCCCGCCGGCAGGCGCTCTCCCAGCTGCAGAACGACAAGTTCGCCGTGCACAAGCTGTTCGAGGAGATCGCCCCGCGCTACGCGGAACGACCGGGCGGCTACACGCGGATCGTGAAGCTGGGCCCGCGCCGGTCGGACTCGGCCGAGATGGTCTTCCTCGAGCTGGTCTAGCGGCTACCGGGCATAGCCTGGGGCGGATGGATCGCCTTCGCGTCCTGGAGCCCGCCGAGGGCGTGCTCGCCTTCTATGACGGCCGCGTTCCGGGTCACCGCTTCGCGGACTACCCGAACTGGGTCGACGACGGCGCCATTTCGCTCGGGATAGCGAGCTACGCCCTGGTGGTCGGCGAGACGGCGCTCATCTACGACACACACGTGTCGGCGGAGCACGGCCGGTTCGTGCGGGAGGCGCTGGAGTCGCTGGGCGTCGGCGACATGACAGTGGTACTCAGCCACTGGCACCTGGATCACGTCGCCGGGACGGAGGCGTTCGCCGATTGCGAGGTGATCGCGTCCACCCGGACCACCGAGCATCTTTCCGCCTCGAGGGAGGCGATCGAAAGCGGCGAACTGGAGGGGCCGCCCCCGATCGATCCTCTTGTGCTGCCCACGCGGTCGGTGGAGGGTGAGCTCGAGCTCCAGCTCGACGGCAGGCCGGTCCGGCTGATCACGACCGAGATCCACAGCGACGACGCCACCCTGCTCTGGCTTCAGGACGAACGGTTGCTCCTCTGTGGCGACACGATGGAGGACACCGTGACCTACGTGGACGAGCCCGAGCGGCTCGACGTCCATCTCGCCAACCTCGCCGAGCTGCGAAACCTCGGCGCGAGGCGCATCCTTCCCAACCACGGAGATCCCGCGACGATCTCCGCGGGCGGATACGAGACGGGCTTCATCGAGGACACCAGCGAATACATCGAACGCCTGCTCCGCTGTGGCAGCGACCCTGAGCTGTGCAACCTGTCACTCCGCGAGTTCGTCGCGGACCTCCTTGAGCAGGGCCAGATCAACTACTTCGAGCCCTACGAGCGGGTCCACGAACAGAACGTGGAGAGGGTGCTGGCCCGCGCTTGAGACCTCAGCCGCCCGCGGGGTTCGACGCTCCGCGGTCGAGGAAGGCCGCCCAGATCTCCGTCAGGGTCTGCACCGCTGTCTCGGCCGAGACTCGCGGCTCGCGCCCGAACGCATCGCGAAGGTAAGCCTCGTTCAGCAGGATGAGCGCCCGCGCGCTCTCGACCAGGTCGGCCGGTGGGTTGTCCCGCAGTCCCGGCAGCCTGGCAAGTGAGCCGTTCGCGAGCTCGTTGAAGCGGCGGCGCAGTTCGGCGCCGCGAGCGGCGATCTCCGGGTGCGAGGCGCCGGCCTCGGTGACGGCTCGCAGGACCGGGCCGTGGCGCTCATAGACGCGCACCGCCGGCTCGATCGCCGCCCGAACGGCCTCCAGGTCGCCCTCCTCCCTGCCGTCGTCGAGCTCGACCTGGGCGTCGTAGAGGCTCTCGATCGCCTCCGTCGCAGCCCGCAGCAGGAGATCGGCGAGATCGTCGAAGTGCCGGTAGAAGATCGTCCGCTCGATGCCCGCTCGCCCGGTGACCTCGGCGACGCTCAGCTCGTAGAAGGAGCGGTCGCGAACGAGCTCGGTCGTGGCGTTGACGAGGCGATCGCGCACCTCGTCGCGGTTGAGGCGGGGGCGGGCGGATTTGGTGGCTGTACGGGCCGGCACGGGGAGTTGACAGCGTGTGACACGCACCGTAGCATCGCCTCTGGATGCGGGGAGGAGGGATCCTCACGATCGGCCTGGTGGCCGCGCTGGTCCTGTCATCGGCGGGAGTGGCTCAGGCACGCCCGGCGGACGCCGACAGGGACGGCCGGCCGAACATCCTCGTCGTCATGACCGACGACATGAACCGGGCCGACCTCGCCTTCATGCCCAAGACCAGGAAGCTGCTGGGAAAGCAGGGCACGACGTTCACCAACGCGATCACCTCGTTCCCCCTCTGCTGCCCGTCGCGGGCCACCTTCCTCACCGGGCAGTACTCCCACAACCACGGCGTGGGCGGGAACTTCTATCCCGAGGGCTGGTACGGGATGCCCGGGCGGAACAACACCCTCGCGACCTGGCTGGATGGCCGTGGCTATCGCACCGACCTGATCGGGAAGATGCTGAACGGCTATGGCGCGCTGGACGCCCACGGCGAGATCCCGCCCGGGTTCGATCAGTGGCATGGCCTGCTCGACGTCTCGGCCTACGACTACTACAACTTCGTGATGAACGACAACGGGCGGCTGCGCACGTGGGGTGATCCGGACTTCGCGCGCAAGCTGGTCGAGTTCGCGAACATCGAGGTCACCCCGCCCGACGTCAAGACCGTGACGGAGATCCTGGACAAGCTGCACCAGGTCATGGGGCCCGCGCCCTACAGCTACTGGGGCGCGGCCAATCCCAACCAGTACTCGCCGGATGTCACCGGCCGGATCACCAACAAGCTGCTCGGGCGGGAGAAGCGGAAGAAGAAGCCGTTCTTCATCTGGTGGACCCCCGCCGCACCGCACCGCGAGGACGTCTCGACCACGCTGATGGGACGGTCCGGTGCCGATCCCAGGCCGGCGCCCCGCTACGAGCAGCTCTCGAAGACCTTCCAGCTGCCGCGCCCGCCCAGCTTCAACGAGGCCGATGTCAGCGACAAGGCCACGGACGTCACCAGCCACACGCCGCCCCTCACAGACGCCCAGATCGACCAGCTCCAGCTCGACTACGAGGGCCGCGGCGGGGCGCTCCGCGCCGTCGACGACAAGGTCGGCCGGATGGTGAAGACGCTCCGCCGCACCGGCCAGCTCAGCGACACGGTGATCGTCTTCACCTCGGACAACGGCTGGATGCAGGGTGAGCACCGGATCCCCGGGGACAAGTTCCTGCCCTACGAGGAGTCGCTCGGGGTGCCGCTGATCTTCCGCGGTCCCGGGATCTCCGCGGGCCGGAAGGTAAAGCGCCAGGTGGCCAACATCGACCTCGCTCCCACCCTGGCCGCCCTGGCGAAGGTGAAGGCGCACCGGCTGATGGACGGAATCTCGCTCGCACCCACACTGCGGCGGCAGAAGAACCCCCCCGATCGCGCCCTGGCGGTCGAGGCGCCGCGTCCGCTGTTCGAGGGCGCCATCCCCCAGAACGCCTGGGACCGCCCGTACATGGGAGTCCGGACCCAGAGGTACACCTACGTGGTCTACACGGAGACCTCGGAGGACGAGCTCTACGACCGCAGGACGGATCCGTACGAGCTCCAGAACGTCGCGCAGGATCCCGCCTACGCCGGGACCAAGGCGCACCTGTACGCCCTCATGCAGCGCCTCCACACCTGCCGCGGCCGCTCCTGCCAGGTGAAGCCGTAACGCCGGGCGTGCGTCCCCCCAACCTCCTGGTCCTGATCACGGACCAGCAGCGCGCGCCGCGTCATTGGCCCGACGACTCCGGCTGGTTGCGCGAGCTGATGCCGAACGACTCGGACCTGGCGCGCACCGGGATCAGCTTCCGGCACGCGTTCTGCAACACGGCGATGTGCTCGCCGAGCCGCTCCACGCTGTTCACCGGGCTCTTCCCAGCCGAGCACGGTGTCGAGCTGACCCTGACGGCGGCGGACCTGCGGCCCAATCCCCGCTTCGCGCCGGCGGTGACGGAGATCATGGTGGACATCGTCCGGCGGCATCAGGCGCCGGCCCGGCGGGTGCTGACCGGATTCGGCCGCGGTCTGCTGCGGATCGGCGAGAGCCGTGGGCACGAGCCGGAGCTCTCCCCGGAGCTGCCCAACATGGCGAGCCTGCTGCGGGCGGCGGGCTATCACGTCGCCTACAAGGGGAAGTGGCACCTCACGCATCCCTCGCAGGGCGAGGGGGGCCTGCTGGGCGGTTGGGGAGCGGCGGACGAGCGGAGAATCGACGCCGACTACGGGTTCGCCGATTGGCAGTCGCCCGACGCGGGTGAGAACGCCAAGGCCGAGCATTTCGGGGGCGGAAACGCCGGGCAGGGCGAGGGCTGGGACGAGGTCTACACGCGAGAGGTCGAGGGCTGGCTGTCACGCGAAGACCTCCCTGAACCGTTCTGCCTGGTCGTCTCGCTGGTGAACCCACACGACGTGCTGGGATACCCCGCCGCCTACGAGCGCGGGGGGTACACGGCCGCGGAGTTCCGTGACCTCGGCGTCCAGCTGCCTCCCAGCGTGGACGAGGACCTCGCCGGCAAGCCCGCAGTCCATGCCCTGATGCAGATGGGGATGACCGCCTACATGGGCCCCCTCCGCAATCGACGCGATCAGCTCGACTATGTGAACTTCTATGCCTATCTCCATCGCGTCGTCGACCACAAGATCGGGCGCGTGCTGGAGGCGCTCGGGGATGCCTCCGACCCGGAGTCGCTTCGCTCCCGGACGGTCGTCGTCCGCTGCGCCGACCACGGCGAGATGGGACTCTCCCACGGTGGCCTACGCCAGAAGGCGTTCAACGCCTATGAGGAGACGATCAACATCCCGCTCGTCGTCTCGAACCCGGTGCTCTTTCCGCGGGCCATCGAGACCGACGCCTTTGCGTCACTCGTCGACGTGCTGCCCACCGTTCTCCGGCTGGGCGGAGCGGCGCCGCCCGGCGGGCTCCGGGGCGTTGATCTGACGCCCGTTCTCGCCGACGCGGCCTCGCCCGAACGCGAGGCCCTGCGGCGGGCTCCGGTCGCCTTCGCGCCGGTGACCGACCACGATGCGCCCGCCGGTTCGGTCCGCGACCAGGTGCACTTCACCTACGACGACCACCAGGCGGGGACGGCGCTCACTGAGGCTCCCGGCCAGCCCAACAGGATCCGGGCAATCCGCACCCCGAGCGCCAAGTACGCCTTCTACTTCGACCCCGAGGGGCGCCGGCCCACGGAGTACGAGCTCTATGACCTCGAGCGTGATCCGCTCGAGGTCGAGAAT
Organism: Solirubrobacterales bacterium; assembly: GCA_035712865.1. GTDB lineage: Bacteria > Actinomycetota > Thermoleophilia > Solirubrobacterales > 70-9 > DASUPK01. The sequence goes on along the minus strand of DASTAI010000250.1, from coordinate 5,613 downwards.
CTGCTCGACGTGCGCAGGGGCGCGCCGCGGGACTCTGCGGTCGCCTCTCTTTGGGCCGAGCTGCGGGAGCGCCTCGACGCCGAGATGGAAGCCTGCGGAACGACCCCGCAGAACGGCGTCGCTAGCGGCCGACCTTGAACTGCGAGCCCGAGCCCTTGCGGTTCGGGCCGATGGCGATCGCGACGGCGACGGTGAAGACCACGATCACCGCGAGCACGACCCACTGCGCCCAGTTGTCGATCGTCTTCAGCGCCGCGTAGGCGAGCACGACGCCGAGAACCAGGGCGATGATGCTGTAGACGGCGGCGCCCTTCTCGGAACCCCGGCGAAGTCCCTCGCCGCCGGCGAGGAGATCGCTCCGCTCGTACTGAGCTCGCTGAGTGATGTCGGTGTTGGCCATCTGTCCTTCTCCTCCTCCGGTAGCTTCGCCGAACCCTACGTCGCCGGCGCGAGCCGATGCGTGAATTTGGTCACACCCATCGTCTCACTCTCGGCGGTTCGGGTTGAGGGCGATGATCAGGCCGATGACGGTGGCCACGATGCCCGCCAGCACCACCCACTGCGACCAGTTGTCGATCTCCTCGAAGGCGATCGCAGCGCCGATGATGCCGAGCACGATGGCGACGACCTCGTAGACCTCCATTCCCACCTTGCTCGGACCGCGTCCGAAGAGCTCCTGGCGCCCCTCCTCCTGAGAGATCGATTCGGGCTCGTCCGAGCCGGGCAGGGCCATCGCGGGGTAGTGTCGCGCACCTCGTGGACTCGGTGCGACTGGACATCGCCTACCACGGAGCCCGGTTCGCCGGCTGGGCGGCTCAACCCGAGATGCGGACGGTTCAGGGCGAGCTCGAGAGTGCCCTGGAGCGTTTGCTCGGGGGCCGCACGCCCCTCACGGTGGCCGGGCGCACTGATGCCGGCGTGCATGCCTGGAATCAGGTGGCGAGCTTCGAATACGGCGAAGAGTCCCCGGAGGATCTGGCCAGGGCGCTCAACTCACTCACTGCACCTGACGTGACCGTGATCTCGGCGAGCCCGGCCGGTGCCTTCAACGCCCGTCGCGACGCGCTTTCCAGAACCTACTGCTACCGCGTCCATGCGGAGCGAACTCCCAATCCGTTCGAGACCGGGATCTCGCTGCACTGGCCGCATCGCCTGGACGACACCGCTCTCGCCGCCTGCGCGGAGGCCCTGGTCGGCACCCATGACTTCACCGCCTTCACGCCGACGCAGTCCGAGCACGTCCGCTTCGAACGGGACATCCTGAGAGCCGAGTGGGAAGAGAAGGCCTCCGTCCTGGGTCACGGCCGGGTCCTGGAGCTCTGGATCGAGGCCGACGCCTTCATGCGGAACATGGTGCGGGTACTGATCGGGACGATGCTCGAGGTGGGGGGCGGGCGCCGCACCCTCGAGGACTTCGGCGCCTTGCTGGGAGGAGCCCCCCGCGACCGGGCGGGCGACACGGCGCAGGCTCACGGACTCCATCTCGTCTCCGTCCGCTACTGACTCGCTGATGGCGAGGGGTGGCCTCGACCTAGAATCGGTGGTCGGATGAGAGTCCTGATCACCAACGACGACGGGATCCAGGCCACCGGGCTGAACGCCCTGCGCACGGAGCTGCTCGGCATCGAGGGCCTGGAGGTGCACGTCATCGCGCCCGACTCCAACCGCAGCGCCACCGCCCGCAGCATCACCACCCGTTCCCCGCTCTGGGTCGAGGAGGTCTCCTTCGAGGACGGCTCGCGCGGCTACGCCACCGACGGCACCCCGGTGGACTGCGTCCGGTTCGCGGAGCTCGGCCTGATCGGCGAGCGCCCGGAGCTGATCGTCTCCGGAATCAACCACGGCTCGAACCTCGGCGACGACATCACCTACTCCGGCACGGTCGCCGCCGCGCTCGAGGGAATCGTGCTCGGCATCCCGGCGATCGCGATCTCGCAATCGGCCGGGGGCGAGGCTGCGGGTCTGCCGTGGGGCCGCGAGTTCGACTTCGCCTCCTCTGCCGCGTTCTCAGCGGAGCTCGTCCGCCGCGTCGCTGATGACCCGCTGCCCGCGGACACCCTGCTGAACGTCAACTGCCCCTCCGGAGCGCCCAGCGGGGTCGAGGTGACCCATCTTGGCAAGCGTCTCTACAACGACGAGCTCAAGCTCGTCGACGAGGACTCCGACGGGCGGCGCCGCTACCAGATCTATGGCTATGAGCCCTCGTTCGAGGACGAGGAGGGCTCGGATCTCTCGGCGATCGCCCACGAGCGAATCTCGGTGACCCCGGTCCACTTCGACCTGACCGACAGGCCCACCCTGGACCGGCTGCGCGAGTGGGACTTCCAGGGCATGCTCGGCAGGGCCGAGGAGAGCGTCGCTGCGGCGGAGGCCTCCACGCAGCGGTGAGCGGCGCAAAGGGGGCAAAGAAGAGAGCCGAGGAGCTCCGGCGCGAGGTCGCGCACCACGACCACCGCTACTACGTGCTCGACGACCCGGAGATCTCGGACCCCGACTACGACGACCTCCTGCGGGAGCTGCGCGAGATCGAGGAGGCGAACCCCGAGCTCCTCACCCCGGACTCCCCGACACAGCGGGTGGGAGGGGAGCCGCTCGACAAGTTCAAGCAGGTCACCCACCACGAGCCGATGCTCTCGCTGGCGAACGCCCGCGACGAGGATGAGCTGCGCGCCTGGGCGAAGCGGGTCGAGCGCAGACTCGAGCGCCTGGACATCTCGGGCCGCGAGATCCGCTACGTCACCGAGCCCAAGGTCGACGGCCTCGCGATCTCCCTCACCTATGAAAACGGTGTCTTCACCCGTGGCGCCACCAGGGGCAACGGCGTGGTGGGCGAGGACGTCACACGGAACCTGAAGACGATCAAGGCGATCCCGCTCGCGATCGAGAACGCACCGGAGCTCGTCGAGGTCCGCGGCGAGGTCTACCTGCCGATCGCGGGGTTTGCCAAGGTGAACGAGCAGCGAGCGCAGGACGGCCTCTCGACCTTCGCGAATCCCAGGAACGCGGCCGCGGGATCTCTTCGCCAGCTCGACTCCTCGATCACCGCCACCCGGCCTCTCTCGATCTGGTGCTACGGAGTCGCCGCCCTCAGGGGGTGGGAGCCGGAGAGCCACTCCGAGTCGCTCGATTGGCTCCGCGAGCGCGGATTCAAGGTCAACGACGACATCTCCATCCTGCACGGGATCGACGAGGTGGCGGAGCGCTGCCGCTGGTGGGAGGACCGCCGCGACGCGCTCGACTTCGAGATCGATGGGGTCGTCATCAAGGTCGACGACCGCGGCCTGCAGCGCGAGCTCGGCGTCGCGGGCCGGGAGCCCCGCTGGGCGGTCGCCTGGAAGTTCGCTCCGACCACCGCCACCACCAAGCTCAACAAGATCGTCTGGAACGTCGGTCGCACCGGGCACCTGCTGCCGTTCGCGATGCTCGAGCCGGTCCACGTCAGCGGCGTCACGGTTAGCACCGCGACGCTGCACAACGAGGAGGACCTCGAACGCAAGGACGTCCGCGAGGGCGATGAGGTGGTGGTGATGCGGGCGGGGGACGTGATCCCGCAGGTCGTCTCGCCGATCATCCAGCGCCGCAAGAAGGGCGCCCGGCGCTCGCGGCCGCCGAAGAAGTGCCCGCTCTGCGGCACGCCCACCGTCAAGCCCGAAGGGGGCGTCTTCACGATCTGCCCCAACCGGACGGGCTGTCCCGGCCAGCAGTTCCAGCACATCAAGCACTTCCGCGGCGCGCTGGAGATCGAGGGGCTGGGCGAGAAGAACGCCTACCGCTTCCTCCAGGAGGGGCTGATCTCCGACGCAGCCGACATCTTCGACCTGACACCGGAGCGGGTCGCCGAGCTCGAGGGGTTCGGGGAGATCTCGGCGCGCAACCTGATGGAGGAGATCGACGAGGCCAAGAGGATGCCCTTCTCCCGCGTCCTCTATGCGCTGGGCATCCCGGGGATCGGGTTCGTCAACGCGGAATCCCTCGCCGAGCACTTCGGGACGATGGATGCCCTCCTCGAGGCCCAGCCGGAGGACATCGAGAAGGCCGAGGGGATCGGACCCGTCCTGGCCGAGCAGATCTACGAGGAGCTCTCCGAGGGTCGCACCCGGAGGCTGATCGACCGACTGCGGAAGGCCGGCCTGCGGATGGAGCTCGACCCCTCCGAGCGCCGACGGGAGGGCGGACCCCTCGACGGCAAGACCCTGGTGCTCACCGGGACCCTGCCGAACCTGAGCCGCGAGCAGGCGACCAGGCTGATCCGGCTGGCGGGGGGGAAGGTCGTCAACTCGGTCTCGAAGAAGACCGACTACATCATCGCCGGCGACAGCCCGGGATCGAAGCTCGCCAAGGCCCAGGAGCTGGGCACCGAGGTGATCGACGAGAAGCAGCTGCAGAAGCTGGTTGGGGAGAACGGTGCCGCGAAGAAGTGCACGCCCCCTCGGGGGCGGATCTAGCTACCCCGGCTATTCAGGCGGTCCTCAAACCGCTGCTTCCCATGGAAAGCGACTGCGACGGTACCGAGAACCCGCTGATGGGCGCGTCGGTGCACGCCAGCGCCGGAAGGCCGAGCGTCGGGTTCTGGCTCGACAACCAGGGACGGGAGAACCGGTAGAAGGAGTATCCGCCGTCGAAGGAGTAACCGCCGTCGCTCAAGTTCGCAGCGGCGACGGCGAGGAAGTCTTCGAGTGCGCGCGCGTTCGCGAGCCTTTCGATGGAACGTTCGTCCGCGCCCTACTAACAATCGCTAAGCCCTCCAAACCCACCACCCTCAGCCGGCTGACTGACGCCGCTGGGAAAAGGTCACTGCTCTTAAAGGGGGCCGAATTCGTGTCCGATAGCAGGGCCATTGGACTTCGCCCACTCCCTTCGCGCAGGGCGCGTGTGACGAATGGACACTGCCCACCACAACTATGGACAACCCTGGCTCGACCATTGGCTCGAGACCTGTCGCGACCTGTCGGTTCTGACCAGCAGCCATCCAATGATGGACGCTGTCATCGAGGAAGTGGACGGCCGCATGATCCGGGTGGGCGACCAGTGGCTCGCAGACTTCGCCTCTTGCAACTACCTCGGCTTCGACCTGGACCGGGAGATCATCGACGCGATACCCGGATACCTCGAAGCATGGGGGATCCATCCGAGCTGGTCTCGCCTCCTCGGCAGCCCGGTCCTCTACGAGCAGATCGAAGAGCGCCTGACCGACCTGCTCGGCTGCGAGGACACGCTCCTGCTTCCCACCATCACCCACATTCACATGTCGGTGATCCCACTGCTGGCCGCGTCAGGCACGATCTTCCTCGAGTCGCGCGCGCATAAGACGATCTACGACGGCTGCCAGACGGCGCGGGCCCGCGGCGCGGCGGTAAAACGGTTCCGCTTCGAGGATCCAGACCACCTCGAGGAACTGCTACGCGCCGAGCGCGACCCGACTCGCCTCGTGTGCATGGATGGCGTGAACAGCATGACCGGCAATGCGCCGGATCTGACGGCTTTCGCCGAGGTGGCACGCAGGTACGGCGCCCTGCTCTACGTAGACGACGCCCACGGCTTCGGAGTGATCGGCGAGCGCAACTCCGACGAATCCTGCGACTACGGAATGCGCGGCAACAGCGTCGTCCGCCA
>DASTAI010000249.1:0-7127 GCA_035712865.1 Solirubrobacterales bacterium | reverse complement strand
CGCGTTCCTCGCGCGCCCGGCGCAGATAGAACATCGAGTAGTCGACGCCCACGGCGAGGCCGATCAGCAGGATCACCTCGTTGATCGAGTTGTCGACTCCGCCGATGACGTGGCTGAGCGGGCCCATGATCCCGATCGTTCCCATCACCGCGGTCAGGGCCAGCAGCAGGGGCACCCCCGCTGCGACGAGGGACCCGAAGGCGATGAGGAGGATGATCAGGGTGATCGGCAGGGAGGTGACCAGAGCCTTGCCGAAATCATCCTGAACGACCTTGTTGATCTGCTCCTCGGTGCTCGCGTCGCCGAACTCGCCCAGGGTGAAGCCCGGGTGCGCCGCCTGTACGTTGGCGACGGCCTCAACGGCTGGCTTGACCCGGTCCGAGGCCTCGGTGTCGTCCCCCGCGATCTCGAAGCGCAGGAGGGCCGCGTGCCCGTCGCTGGAGATCAGGTTCGCGTTTGCGGGGGCGAGCGGGCTCTCGAAGTTCTGGGTGTCGGGCAGAGCCGCGAGCTGCTGCTGCACCTCGACCGTGACCGCGCGGAACTCCGGGTCGGCGGCGGTCGAGTCGCTGCTCTGGATCAGGACCATCTCCTGTGCGTGGTTCGGGGCAGCATCGGCGATGGTCTGATCCGCCCGCCCGGACTCGCCGACCCCGGACTCGTTGTGCTGCAGGGTCTTCGTCCCGACCGCATTGCCGATCAACAGGGCGATGAACACGAACGCGAGCCATCCCCAGATCGCGGTCTTGCGGTGCTGCGCGCTCCACATGCCCGCCTTGGACGCCAGCCCTCGGGGGGTCATGCCGTTCGGAACGTCAGGAGTCGGACGCGACGCCATGCGGACCTCCATGCCCTAGACGGGTCCCCGACCCTATTCGCCCAAGTCGAGCGTTTACATCAGGGACAACTACTGAAATTTGACGATTGACTCCGGGTCAACCGCTCCACATACGAGCGTACGTGATAACGTACGCAACCCTGATGTCGAGCATCACGCAGCGGAAGCCCAAGAACGACAGCGCAATCACTGCGGATAGCGCAGTCGGTGCGCGCGTCAAGAGCCTGCGCGAGGCGATGGACCTGTCGCTCCGGGACCTGGCCGAGCGCAGCGGCGTCAGCGCGCCGATGCTCTCTCAGGTCGAGAGGGGGGACACGAGCCCCACGCTGGCGATCGCGGAGAAGATCGCCGCCGGGCTCGACCTGTCCCTGTCCCAGTTGCTGCGCCTCGACGAGGACCGCCACGTCGTCGTCGTCCGCGGCGGCCAGGGGCGCAGGCGCCGGCGGCGGGGCCACAGGATCGAGGAGCTGACGCCGCCGCTGCCCGGCCAGCGCGCCGACGTTTCGGTGCACACGCTGAATCCAGGCGCCGCCACCGGGGCAGCGGACGATCCACCAGTCCACGAGCCCGGCAGCCGCGAGACCACCGTGGTCGTCGAGGGCACCGCGGAGCTCTTCATAGACGGGCAGCGACACGAGCTGCACGAGGGCGACAGCGTCACCTTCGACGCGGACCTGCCACATCACTTCGAGAACAATGGCGACACCGACGCCCGGCTGATCGCGGTGGTCGCCGCCGGGCTGAGGCGAGGCTAGGAGGAGTGATGGCGAAGAACCTCTTCGAGAAGATCTGGGAAGCCCATGAGGTCGACCGTGACCTGATCTACATCGACCTCCACCTCGTCCATGAGGTCACCTCCCCCCAGGCGTTCGACGGCCTTCGCCTGGCCGATCGGACGGTCCGCCGGCCGGACAAGACGCTGGCAACGGCGGACCACAACGTCCCGACCGATGGGACCCCGACGGCGCGCCTGATCGCAGACGAGCTATCCCGCAAGCAGGTAGAGGCTTTGGAGGGGAACTGCGAGGAGTTCGGTATCCCGCTCTACTCACTGGGCTCCGACCGCCGCGGCATCGTCCACGTGATCGGACCGGAACTGGGCGTCACCCAGCCCGGGATGACGATCGTCTGCGGCGACTCCCACACCTCGACGCACGGGGCGTTCGGCGCACTCGCGTTCGGCATCGGCACCTCGGAGGTCGAGCACGTGCTCGCGACGCAGTGCCTTGTGCAGCGCAAGCCGAAGACCATGCGGATCAGCTACGCCGACGAGCTCGCCTTCGGCGTGACCGCCAAGGACCTGATCCTGGCGACGATCGGTCGCCTCGGCGTCGGCGGGATGCAGGGCCACGCCGTCGAGTACGCGGGCGAGGCCATCCGGTCGCTGTCGATGGAGAACCGGATGACCATCTGCAACATGACGATCGAGGGCGGCGGCCGCGCCGGGATGGTCGCTCCCGACGAGACGACGTTCGAGTACATCCGGGGCAAGCCCGCCGCGCCGACGGACTTCGATGCGGCGCTCGAGCGCTGGCGGGCGCTGCCGACCGAGGAGGGGGCGAGCTTCGACACCGAGGTTGAGATCGATGCCGGGGCGATCTCGCCGATGATCACCTGGGGGACCACCCCCGGAATGGTGGTCCAGGTCACCGAACAGGTCCCCGATCCGACCGCGATGGACTCCCCGGCGGACCGAGAGGCAGCAGAGCGGGCGCTCGCCTACATGGACCTGCGGCCCGGTACCCCGATGACCGAGATCCCGCTCGACCGGATCTTCATCGGCTCCTGCACCAACTCCCGGATCGGCGACCTGCGTGAGGCAGCCTCGATCGTCGATGGCCGGAAGATCTCCGCCAGCCTGCACGGGATGGTCGTCCCCGGCTCCCAGCAGGTGAAGGCGCAGGCCGAGGACGAGGGCCTCGACGAGGTCTTCCGCTCGGCCGGCTTCGAGTGGCGTGAGTCAGGCTGCTCGGCCTGCCTGGGGATGAATCCGGACATCCTGCAGCCGGGCGAGCGCTGCGCCTCGACCTCCAACCGGAACTTCGAGGGTCGTCAGGGCGCGGGTGGGCGCACCCACCTTGTCAGCCCGAAGATGGCGGCCGCGGCGGCCGTCGAGGGCCACTTCGTCGACATCAGGGATTGGAGCTGAGATGGACCCGATCGAGATCATCGAGGGGCACGTCGCGGTGCTGGACCGCCACGACGTCGACACCGACCAGATCATGCCCAAGCAGTTCCTGAAGCGGACCGAGAAGACCGGCTACGGCGAGTTCCTCTTCTACGACTGGTTCCGCTCCGGCGAGATCGAGCTCGAGCCGCATCCGATCCTCGTGGCCGGACGCAACTTCGGCTCCGGCTCCTCCCGCGAGCATGCCGTCTGGGGCCTCAAGGACTACGGCTTCGACGCCGTGATCGCGCCCTCGTTCTCGGACATCTTCTATACGAACTGCACCAAGAACGGACTGCTTCCGGTGATCCTCGACGAGGAACACTGCCGGGCCGTCGCCGCGGCCGGCGAGGCGCGAATCGACCTCGACGATCAGACCGTCAACACGAAGGACGGCGTCTTTGCGTTCGAGATCGACGAGGACATCAAACACCGTCTGCGCAACGGGCTCGACGACGTCGCGATGACTCTCGAGCGCGGCGGCAGAATCGACGAGTTCGAGGGGGCGGGCAGAGCCGACGCCGGGCCGGTGACCACCTCGCTTTGAACACACCGCCCTCCATGAACTCGGGCCCCCGCGAGTGGGATGCCCAGACCTACGACCGCGTCTCCGATCCGCAGTACCGGTGGGGCATGGAGGTGCTGGACCGCCTCGACCTGGTCGGCGACGAGTACGTCATGGACGCCGGCTGCGGCTCGGGCCGGGTCACCTCGAAGCTGCTCGAGCGGCTTCCCGACGGGCGCGTGATCTGCGTCGATGCCTCGGAGCAGATGATCGCCGTCGCGCGCGAGGCGCTCGGGGACCGAGTCGACTACCTGGTCGCGGACCTCTCGGAGCTCGAGGTCGAGGAGCCGGTCGACGTCGCCTTCTCGACCGCGACCTTCCACTGGATCCTCGATCACGACAAGCTCTTCGCGCACCTGCATCGGGCGCTGCGGCCGGGGGGCCGGCTGGTCGCCCAGTGTGGTGGCGCGGGGAACGTGGCTGAGCACGCCAGGGCAATCGTGGCGGTCGCCACCCGCCCTGAGTTCATCGACCACTTCCAGGGCCTCGAGATGATGTGGAACTTCGCCACCCCGGAGGAGACTGAGGAGCGGCTCCGGAACGCCGGCTTCCAGGAGGTTCGCTGCTGGCTCGAGGACAAGCCGGTGCAGCCCGAGGATCCCTACGCGTTCACGACCACCGTGACGATGGGGCCGCACTTGGCGCGCCTGCCGGAGGACCTGCGCCGCTACTTCGCCGAAGCGGTCCTCGAGCTGGAGAACGACCCGCTGGTCCTCAACTATGTCCGCCTCAACATCGAGGCGCGCCGGCCAGAGTGAGTGATGAGGAGTACGGCGATGTCTACCCCGTCGAGGTGCAGTGGTGGAGGCCGCGGCGTGTGACGGCCGCGGACCAGCGCAAACGGATCGTCCTGCTGCCCGGCGACGGGATCGGCCCGGAGATCGCGGCCGAGGGGACACGAGCACTCCGGGCGCTCGGCGAATTCGAGATCACCGAGCACCTGATCGGCGGTGCCTCGATCGACGAGCACGGCACCGCGCTCACAGACGAGGTGCTCGAGGCCTGCCGGCAGTCCGATGCGGTTCTGCTCTGCGCGGTGGGCGGCCCGAAGTGGGACACCACCGACCCGGACAGGCCGCGGCCCGAGCAGGGCCTGCTGGGCCTGCGCAAGGGGCTCGGCCTGTTCGCCAACCTGAGGCCCGTCCGGCCCAGCGAGGCGCTGCTGGACGCCAGCCCGCTGAAGCGCGACCGCATCCAGGGCACCGACCTGCTCGTCGTCCGGGAGCTCACCGGCGGCATCTACTTCGGCGACTCCGGCCGTGACGGTGACCGCGCCCACGACGACTGCGCCTACTCCGTTGAGGAGATCGAGCGCATCGCGCGCGTCGGCTTCGAGGCCGCCGGCGAGCGTCGCGGCAGGCTGACGTCCGTCGACAAGGCGAACGTGCTCGAGACCTCCCGCCTCTGGCGTGAGACCGTGACCAGGCTCGCGCCCGAATACGAGGGCATCGCGCTCGATCACCTGCTCGTCGACAACGCCGCCATGCAACTCGTCTCCCGCCCCACGGATTTCGACGTGATCGTCACCGAGAACCTCTTCGGCGACATCCTCAGCGATGAGGCGGCGATGCTCACCGGCTCCCTCGGAATGCTGCCCTCAGCGAGCCTGGGGGAGAAGGGGCCGGGTCTCTTCGAGCCCGTTCACGGCTCGGCGCCGGACATCGCCGGCACCGGAAAGGCCAACCCGCTCGCCACGTTGCTCTCCGTCGCGATGATGCTCAAGTACGGGCTCGGCATGCACGAGGAGGCGGGCCGCCTTGAAAGCGGGGTCGACGCCGCCCTTGCCCAGGGCCTCCGCACCCCCGATCTCGCCGCCGGCGAGGGCACCCGCGAGGTCGGCACCGGGGAGATGACCCAAGCCGTCCTCTCTTCGCTTTAGGAGCAGACTGCGCGCGTGGCCTCTCGATCCCGCAAGCGTGCCCCGATTGCCGACACCGCGGCCCGCGAATACCTGCGGAAGGCGGACCCCGTACTTGCTCGGTTGATCGATGCCCGGCCCAACTTTCGTCCGCGGGCCTGGATGGAAGAGCTGCCGCCGCTCGATGCCTTCGGGTCGCTCATCTTCGGGGTCGCCGGTCAGCAGCTCTCGGTCAGCTCGACACGGGCGATCATCTCTCACCTGGAGGACCACTTCGGAGGGCATCTTCCGTCGCCGGCCGAGCTGCTGGCAGCTGATCCGAACGTGCTCCGCGACAGCGGGTTCTCGGCACGAAAGAGCCAGACACTGCGCGAGCTCGCCGAGAGGTTCGCCGACGGGCGCCTGAGCGACGAGGCTCTCTCGCGCATGAGCGACGAAGAGGTCGAACGAACCCTGACCGAGGTGAAGGGGATCGGTCTCTGGACGGCGCGAGGATTCCTGCTCGTGGCTCTCGATCGACCCGACGTCTTTCTCTCCGGCGACCTCGCGCTACGGCGGGCGATTAACGGGGCCTATGGCTTCGACCACCTTCCCGACGAGGGCGAGGTGGCCCAGGTCTCGGACCGCTGGCGGCCGTACCGCAGTCTTGCCGTGAGCTACCTATTCGCCTCCGAATACGACGCGTAGCCCAGCCTGGGCCCTCTAGCGGCGACGCGCATTCACGCGCCGGCGGCCGCCAGTTCCTTGGGCGACGAGTCTTGCGGCTCAGTTGACCCATCGTTCATACTGATCGACCGGTGGAGAAGACAGAGCTCATCTGGAAGAACGGGGAGTTCGTCTCGTGGGACGACGCGAACGTTCATGTCCTCACGCACGGTTTGCACTACGGAACCGGCGTCTTCGAGGGAGTCCGCTGCTACGACACCGAGATCGGGCCGGCGATCTTCCGCCACCAGGACCACCTCGACCGCCTCGCCAAGTCCGCCGAGCTCTACTACCTGCCGCTCGACTATCCGCTGGAGGAGATCCGGGAGGCGACGAAGGAGCTGATCCGCCGCAACGGCCTCCGCGAGTGCTACATCCGCCCGATCGCGTTCCGCGGCTACGGCGAGATGGGCCTGTTCGCGAAGAGCGCTCCGGTCGACGTCTTCATCGCGGTCTGGCCCTGGGCGGCGTACCTCGGCGAGGAGGGCAAGCGAACCGGGGTGCGCGCGAAGGTCTCGTCCTGGCGCCGCATCTCGCCCGCCGGCCTGATCCCCCACGCGAAGGCATCGGGGCAGTACCTGAACTCGATCCTCGCCAAGACCGAGAGCGCCAACGCCGGCTACGACGAGGCGATCCTCCTCGACGAGCGCGGCTTCGTCTGCGAGGGCTCGGGCGAGAACATCTACCTCGTCCGCGACGGCGAGATAGTCACCCCGGGACACGCCTCCTCGATCCTCGACGGGATCAACCGCAAGTCGGTGATCCAGATCGCGCGCGACCTCGGTTACACGGTTGTCGAGCGCGACGTCGCCCGTGCCGAGCTCTACCTGGCCGAGGAGGTCTTCCTCACCGGAACGGCGGCGGAGCTGGTCCCGGTGCGCTCGATCGACGACCACGAGCTGGGCGAGCCCGGCGAGATAACCCGCCACGTGCAGGGGAAGTTCGAGGACGCCCTCTACGGGCGCGCGGAGGAGTACCTGGAGTGGCTCGACCCGGT
>DASTAI010000248.1:0-4832 GCA_035712865.1 Solirubrobacterales bacterium | reverse complement strand
CCCGATCCCGTCCAGCGCGACCGGATGCGCTGGATGATCGTCTGTGAGGCGAAGCGCGGCGAGATCGAGCGGCGAGGCGTCATCAGCGGCACGGACGTGTACGGGCTGACCGCCGCCGCGATCCGCCGGGGGGCGGTGATCGCCGCCGGCAAGGGCTTCGGCGCCCGTGGCGCCCTGGCGCCCTCGCAGGCGTTCGACCCGACCGACTTCCTCCGGAGCCTCGACGGCTTCGACCTGCGCTGGAACGTAGAAGGGGTCGAGAAGCTGATCCCGGTCGAGGCCTGAGCCGGATGGAGATCGGGCTGGGAACCCGGCGGCGGCGGGCGGTCAGCCTCGAGCAGGCGGCCGGCCCCGAGAATCCTCCCTGCCCGGCCTGCGGCGAGCCCCTTTTCGTCTGGATCGAGACCGAGGGCTACGGCCGTCGCGAGGACCAGGTGATCGACCGCTGCGAGAACTGCGGGCTCGTCCTCGTCCGAGGCGAGATCCCCAAGCCCGACGACGCGGCCGAGCGGCTGCTCGCGGAGGGCGAGACCGACGACGAGGGAGGCATCACCTTCCGCGCCGCCAATGCGGCGAGCCTGCAGGCGTGGCTCGGAGCAGAGAACTGGGCCGCCCTACGCCCGGGCGGGCACGGGCTGGAGCCGACGCCGCGCGCCGCCTCCCTGTTGCTCGCCCGCCGCGGCCTCCGCATCCGGCGGATCCGCCACCTCCTCGGCCCCGGGATGGCGGCGATGTGGCAGACGCTCCTCAACCTGCTCACCTTCCACCGCGATTTCGCCTCCGAGGCCGCGTCGCGCCGCCTGCGACCGGGCACCGGGCGGAGCGAGGCCGCATTCTGGACCGACGTCGCGGTGACGGTCCTCGCGGCGATCCCCACGGCGTTCGTGGCCGTCCTGCTCGAGACCGGCGCCGTGGTGGCGCGCCGCGGCGGCGTCATCGAGATCCAGGCTGAGCGGCTTCCCTCTACCGACTGAGCTCGAGCGACAGCGCCGCGACCTCACCGGGGGCGCCGAGGTGAGGCCGGGCCTGACCGGAGTCCACCTCCCGGGCGTCGGCGCCCGCGAGCCTGTCCGCAAGGGCGGCAGACGCGTCGCGAACGAGGGGCGGGGTCGAGGGGGCGGTGACCACGCGGGAGGGGCGCTCGACGGCGGCCAGGCTCGGCAGCGGGGCGCGCCATCCGGTGGCGACACCCATCTCAGCGATGACGCTCCCCGGTCGCTCCCGCGCCGCGGCGGTGAGCTCGGCCGGGAGGCGGCTGACCTCTGCTCCCAGGGTCGGCAATCCGCCCGAGAGGTAGAGACCGATCACGTCCTCCCCGCCGGCGGCGGCAATCTCGAGCCTGCGACGGTCCTCGGAGAGGGCCTCGGTGGCGAGTGGGAGGAGCTGCAGGATCGGGGGCTCGATCAGCAGCGTCCCGGTCACCAGGTCCGGGCGGCGCAGAAGGAGATCGAGAGCGACCACCGCCCCGACACCGGCACCTGCGATCACGGCCGGCGCCGCATCGGCGGACTCGAGCAGGGCTGCGGCGTCCTCGCTGTGCTCCTCCACGGTCGTCCGTCGGTAGCCGTCCGGGGCGCTGGAGGCGCCCCAGCCGCGGCGGTCGTAGGTGATCGCCCGCGCCTCGCCCGCCAGTGCGTCGGCGACCGACTCCCAGACCTCGCCGTTCGCCCCCGTCTCGTGCACGAGCAAGACCGGCTGTCCCTCACCCCGCTCGCTCCAGGCCAGCTCGACGCCTCGGGCCTCCAGGGTCGGCAAAGCGACCGCCTAGAGGTTGCGCCAGATCCGGCCGATCAGCGGCAGGGCCACCGACCTGGGGCTGTGCTGCCCGGCCAGGGCTCCCGCGCGGTTCAGCAAGCCGGGGACGACCACTCGCTTGTCGTGTTCCGCGCCCTCGACCGCCTGCTTGGCGACGTCCTCGGCCGCCGTCCAGACGATGCCGGGCGTCCGATCCTCCACGCCCGGCACCTCCGCGACCGTCATGAACTCCGTGCGCACGGGCCCGGGACAGACGGCCGTGACGCTGACGCCCGAGCCCCGCAGCTCGGTCCTGATCGCCTCGCTGAAGGAGAGGACGAAGGCCTTGCTGGCCCCGTAGACCGCGGATCCCGGCAGCGGCTGGAACGCCCCCGTCGAGGCGATGTTGATGACGCTCCCGCGGCCCCTCTCCACCATCGGAGGCAGGAAGCGGCTGGTCAAGTCGACCACCGCCTCGACGTTCAGGTGAACCATCTCGACCATCCGCTCGCGCGGACTCCTGGCGAAATCGGCCTGATGGCCGAAGCCGGCGTTGTTGACGAGCACCTCGACCGGCCGGCCGCCGCCGCGAATCTCGAATTGGAGGCGGTCACGCTCATCCTCCCGTGCGAGGTCGCAGGCGATCACTTCGACGTCGACACCGTGCTCGGCAGAGAGGTCGGTCGCGAGGCTGATCAGGCGCTCCTCTCGTCGCGCCACCAGGATGAGCGAGAAGCCACGCGCTCCGAGTTGATCCGCGATCGAGGCGCCGATGCCCGACGAGGCGCCGGTGACGAGCGCCGTGTTGCTGACCGAGGGTTCGGGCAGGCCCACGGGACCGGCGGGAGCTAGTCCTGAAGGCCCTCCCGGGCCTCCCTCACCAGCGTGACGGCCTCGGGGAACACGATCCGAATCGCGTCGCGAACCTGCACCGCCTGCTCGTCGCTGGAGCCGCTCAGATCGAGCGAGCTGATCGCGGCGACGGTCATCTCGACCGCGAGCTTGATCGCGTTGTCCGCCCACGCCACCTTCTGCGCGCCGGCCATCTGCTCCTGGAGCTCCTCCATGCGGCGACGCATCTCCTCCGGGTCGCCGAAGAGTCCACCAAAGCCTTCCATGGGTCGATCATAGACCGCGCTCGACATCCGCCTCCAATTGGTCACGAAGCGCGCGCCTCGCTCCGAATGCGGCCCCAGAGCGTTTCCAGGTGTCGAACCCGAGAACCGCGCGCACGGGGACCGTTTCGGTCGAGTACATCTCCCTCGCTGGAGTGATCGGCCTCCTGCTCCTCGTGGCGATCGCGGCCCTTGTCGCCTCCCCGCCGACGCATGGCGACCGAGAGCTCGGCGAGATGCTGGCCAGGCGGCTCGCCTGCCCGCCGCGCTATCCGGTGCCGTGCGGCCGCAACCCGCTCGCGCTTGCCTACGGCTTCCCGCTCGGCAAGCTCGCTCGATACCTGGCGCCGCCTCCCGGCGTCGTCGCCGGCGAGCTCCCCGTCGACTTCCGCTACTGCCGACTGGCGAGCTGCGCGGCGCCCGGTTCCCGACCCGGGCTCACGGCCGCGGGCCGCCGCGTCACCGAGTTCGTCTCGATCGAGGATCGGCGCTCCGCCGAGGGCCCCGTCCGCCTCACGTTCTGGCTCTACCGCCCGGGTCGGCGCTGGGAGCGGATCGACCGAGCCGCGGGCCCGGCCGAGATCGCTGCCGCCTCCAGGTTGCGCCTCGATCTGGACGACTACCCGGCGCTCGTGCCGCTCGAGACGCTGCCCGGCCGGGACCACTACTCGTTTCCGCCGCTCGAGCGGCCCCCCTGGCAGTGGACGGCAATCGGCTCTACTCGCCGAGCCCCGCCGTGAGAGCGTGGCGGTGGAACTCGGCCATCTCCACGAGGTCGGCGACCTCGATGGCCTCGTCCGCGCCGTGTGCGGCCTCCTCGTAGGCGACCGGGTCCATCGAGAAGACCGGGGCAAAGCCGTAGGCGATGGTCCCGTGCTCTCGGCGAACCCAGTGCGAGTCGGTGAAGCCGGGGGCGACGATCGGCAGCAGCCGCGCGCCCGGAAGGCGATCGGCGACGTATTCCTCGCAGACCCGGTAGAGAGGCGTGTCGATCGCGGACTCCGTCCCGCCCTCGACCGGCTCCAGCAGGTCCAGCTCGTAGGGGATGCCCTCCCCGAGCGCGCGGTCCACGTGCTCGCGAATCTCGTCCATCCCCTGGCCCGGGACCGCGCGGCAGTCGCAGATCACGTCCACGAATGGCGGGATCACGTTTGCCGGCTCGTGCGTGCGCAGGCCCGTGGGGGTCACCGTCATCCGGGTCATCGCTGGGACCATCCCGGTCAGCCACGGATGGCGGCGCGCTGCGCGATCGATCGTCCCGCCGTTCCCCGCGCCGCCGTCGAGGATCTCCATCGCGCGCTCTGTCGTCGGGGTCAGCCGATCCGGGCCGGGGCATGCGACCAGCCGCTCAACCGCCCTCGCCGCACGAAGGGGGGCACTCTCCTCCCCGCTCGGGACCGACGCGTGGCCGGCGCGCCCGAACACCCGCAGCCGCAAGGAGGTCACCTCCTTCTCGCCGACGGAGATCGTCACCAGGCGACGGCCGTCGTCGAGCTCGAGCAGGACACCGCCTCCCTCGTTGAGCGCGAAATCGCTGCGCAAGTCAGGGCGCTCGCGAACCAGCCACGGCATGCCGACGCCGGCCGTGTTGCGCTCCTCGTCGGCCTCAGCGACCAGGACGACGTCACCAGCCGGCGGCTCACCGTCGCGCGCCAGCGCGGCGAAGGCGACGACCCGCGCGGCCAACTCGTTCTTCATGTCCACCGCGCCCCGCCCGATCACCCGGCCGTCACGAAGCACACCCTCGAAAGGCGGCACCGTCCAGTCCTCGCTGGGCGCGGGCACCACGTCGGTGTGGGCCATCAGCATCAGCGAGGGGCCCTCCCCCTGGCCCTCGATCCGGGCGACCAGGTTGAGCCGCTCTGGATCCGGGCCGACCAGCTCCGGCTCGACGCCGGCCCGGCGCAGATAGCCGGCCAGGAACTCGGCGGCGGGCGTCTCTCGCCCCGGCGGGTTGGAGGTGTCGATCCGGATCAGCGCCCG
>DASTAI010000247.1:0-5742 GCA_035712865.1 Solirubrobacterales bacterium | reverse complement strand
CCTAGACCGGAACTTCTCCTGGCAGCAGCCTGTTAGCGGCTACCGCTTTGCATGGAAAGCGGTAGTCCGCCGAGACATACTGCGTCGTGGGCGATGTCGGCGTAGGGTTGGGCGATGGACCGCGAATCGCCGGACACGGGCCAGGAAGACCCGGAGTCCCCGGCCGGATCGTTCGTGACGACCGAGCACTTCGTGCTGGCGGGCGCCCGCGCGTCGACCATCGGCGAGTCGACAGGGCGGGCGAACATGTTCCTGGCGTCGCTCTCGGGCGGCCTCGTCGCGCTGGGCCTGGTGGCGACGGCGAGCAGCCTGGGGGCGGCCTTCTACGGGTTCGGCCTCGTCCTCCTTCCGACCCTGACCTTCGTCGGGTTCGTCACGTTCGAACGGACGCTTCAGACATCGATCGAGGACACCGAGTACGCGCGCCGGATCGCCCTGCTGCGCTCCTATTACTTCGAGCATGCGCCGCAGATCGACCGGTACCTGCTGAGAGACACCTCGGCCGAGCGTCTCCATACGGGTACGGGGCGGATTTCGGGGCGGATGTTCGGCGATCGCTGGCAGGGTTACCTCACCGTCGCCGGAATGGTCGCCGTGCTCACGGCGGTGCTCGCCGGCTCGACCGCGGCCTTGGCCGCGATTCTCATCTTCGATCACTCGCTGGCGGCGACCGTGATCGCTGGGACGGTGGTCGCGGTTCCCGTGATGGTGGCTCTGATCCGACACGAGGAGTCGGCGTGGCAAGAGGCCGCCGCCCAGACGCTCGAGCTTGGCGGCGAGTGAGTTAGTTTCGGCGCAGTGGAGGAGGGCACCGAAAAGGCCCTCGAAGCCGTTGGGCTGTCGGAGTGGTGCTTTGGACGAGAAGCAGCGGTCCTGATACGACTGCGTCAGCCCCCCGCGCCGTCGACGTGGTCGCGCGGGCTGGCGACTTACGAGGGAGACCCCTGTGCGGGAGGCGGCTTCTAGCCGTTTCCAGCCTTGTTGCGAGAACCGGCCCTAAACGCCAGAAACCCCGCCGGAGCGGGGAATCTGGCTTGAACAGTGGCTTTGCAGCGCTGGCCGCTCTAGGGCTTTCCTTGGTTTTCGAGACCGCCCCGTTCAACCACTCCGGCACCCCTCCAGGGCGGCCCCAAGGCTAGCGGCGTGTCCGCTGGCGAACCGACTGGTTCGCCGAAAGCTCCTCGGCGAGGCCCGTGCCTCTAGGAGCGTGCGGGCAGCTTGCCCTCGAGCACGTACCGCAGCACGTCCACGACCTGCGACGGTGTCTCGGCGGTGGCCATCGCCGCCCGGTCGATCTCCTTCAGGGCATGCGTGGTATCCGGGTCGTGCAGCGTGACGACGGGCTTGCCGAGCGCCGCTGCAAAGCCGGCGTCGAAGGCCGCGTTCCACTGCTTGTACTTGTCCCCGAAACGGACGACCACGACGTCGGCCTGGCGGATCAGCGTCTGGGTGCGGATCGCGTTGACGCCGGCGCCCTTGTGGTCCTTCCAGAAACCCTCCGACTCCTGACCGAGGATCGCCACTCCGACGTCGTCGGAGGCGCCGTGATCGGTGACCGGCGAGGTGAAGGTGACGTCCAGCCCGGCCTCCTCGGCGCCGCGGGCGATCTGCTCTCGCCAATCGGAGTGGATCTCGCCCGCGAGATAGACGTTCCAGGCCATGCGGCGATCTTATTGACACCGTCGCGGCCGGCGGCGTAGGTTCGATGCCATGCCGGCGAAGGCAATCCACCACGTCGACCTCGCCGTCAGCGACGTCGAGACGTCCCTCGCCTTCTACCTCGATCTGCTCGGGCCGCTCGGCTGGTCCGAGGAGATCCGGTATCCGACCTATCGCGGCACGGAGGAGGTCGTCTACCTGAGGGACCCGGAGACCACCGAAGGGATCGGCCTGCGTCCGGCCGACGGAGGTGAGTACCGCTACTACGAGGTCGGCGTCGAGCACATCGCCTTTGAGGTCGATACCCGGGAGGAGGTCGACGCGGCCTACGAGCGGTGCGTGGAGCGCTCGGCGAACGTCAACTTCCCCCCCGAGGAAGACCGCGACGAGGAGGGTTACTACGCCCTCTTCGTCTTCGACCCGGACGGAATCCGGATAGAGGTCTTCTGCTGGGAACGGTCCAGCTAGGCTCTCCCGGCAGAACACACGGAGAGGTGTCCGAGTGGCTTAAGGAGCTCGCTTGGAAAGCGAGTGGGCGGGTTCAACCGCCTCGTGGGTTCGAATCCCACCCTCTCCGCTGATGGGGAGCTGGATCGACCGGTAAGCGTTAGGGGCTCAATTCGCCAGGCCGGCGGCCTGTAGCGCGCTCTCGCGATCTGGGAACGGCCACCGCCGCACCACCTTGCCATCCCGCAGCTCGAAGAGATTCGCGCTTCGATTGTCCACCTCGATTCCGCTCTCCCTGCCTCGGCCCCACTCGTGATGGACCACAACGACCCGATCGCCGGCGTCGATCAGCTCCTCGGCCTCAGCCGTGTACGTCTCCCAAGCCCCGAGCCAGGCGACGAAGAACCGGCGGACCTCGTCGGGACCTCGATGTACGCCGGCGCCGGGGACGTCAGCCGGGTCGTGCCACTCGATGTCCTCGGCCAGGAACTCGAGGCTGGCGTCGAAGTCGCCCCGATTGAACGCATCGAGCATCGCTCGAACGATCTCGACGTTCTCCTCCGACATTCGGTGATTATCGCCGCGAGGTCTGGGCGCAGCGGGGTTTCGCGAACCGCCCGAGCGAAGGGCCGCGCGCGAGCTCCCGCGCGCGGCCCTTGCCCCTGAACTTCCGTCCCGGTTACGCCTCGGTGGCGGCCGGCTGCGCCGGCGCGCCTCCGCTCGCCCGCATCGAGAGCATGATGCTGGCGACGATCACCCAGAGCCCGGCCCCGAGCGCCCCGAAGAACCCGACCGGACCGGCCAGCCCGATGACGCCGAAGACGACCGCGGCCCATCCCATCCACTTCGGCAGCGCACCGCTCCTCAGCACCGCGAGGCCGACCGACCAATTGAACACGAGCACGCCAAGCAGGAACGGCAGGAAATCGTTGTCCCAGATCGCCTGGATCGTCTGGACCTCGGGCGCCGGGATGTCGCCGACCGCCTCGGCGGCCGCGAACATCAGCATGCCGTCGACGGCGGCGCCCGTGGCGACGATCGCGATTCCGATCAGAGGCAGGATTCCGAGCATCAACCCGGCCCCGGGCTCGAGCACCTTGCGCAGGTAGGCCCCGAAGAAGATCAGGAAGCCTCCCGCCACGACGCCGATGAACGATCCGATCTCGGCCGCGTCCTTGTTGTCGCTGTACCACTGGGCCACCGCGGCGGCTCCGTCGTCCGCGCCCTTCGGCGAACCGGTGACGATGATGCTGATGATCAGCAGCACCGCGAAACCGAGGCCCGTCACCAGGGGCACCCAGGCCTTGTCGCTCCTCTCCATGCGAGTTCCTCCTCTTTCGGACGCCTCCCCCAAGGCGTTCTTACGGGGATTGCGGCCACGGCTCGTGGCAGCGCGCACGAGTATCTCAACGCCGGCGGTCGAGACGCATCAGGCAGGTTGGCGCCCCTACTCGGCGCTGCAATAGGGTTCTCGCGCCATGGCGGAGGTGCCCACCGTGACCGGGATGGTCGAGGCCGACGAGCTCGGCACGACCCTGATCCACGAGCACCTGCGCAATCGCGACGAGGCGGTGGACAGCCAATGGCCGACCGTCGCGCTCTCCGTCAAGGAGGAAAAGCCCTACGAGGTCCCTCCCGATCAGATCTTCGAGATCGCGGTGCGCGAGGTCCAGGCCGCGGTCGATCTGGGAGTGAAGACGATCGGCGAGCCCACGGCGATGTTTCTCGGCCGAGACGTCGACTTCATGCGGAGGGTCTCGGAGGAGACCGGCCTTCAGGTGATCCCGTGCACCGGGATCTACACCTATGACTACCTCCCCCAGTTCTTCATGAACAGGGATGCCGACCAGATCGCCGATCTCTTCGTCCACGACATCGAGGAGGGGATCCAGGGGACAGACATCAAGGCAGCCTTCATCAAGTGCGCGGCCGACGAACCGGGCGTCAACGAGAACATCGAGAAGATCCACCGGGCAGCCGCCCGAGCCAGCGTCCGTACGGGTGCGCCGATCATGGCCCACTCCCGTCCCGCCAGCAACACCGGCCCGCGGCAGGTCGAGATCTTCATCGAGGAGGGAGTGGAGCCGCCGAAGATCCAGATCGCCCACACCGGGGACTCCGACGACCTCGACTACATCGAGGGCCTGCTGGAGAGCGGCGTCTGGATCGGACTCGACCGCTACGGCCTCGACATCTTCCTTCCCTACGACCGGCGCCAGGCGACCGCGAAGGCACTGCTCGAGCGCGGCTACGCCGACCGGATCTTCCTCTCCGCAGACTCGGTGGCCACCACCGACTGGTTCCCCCCGAACGTGATCGACGGGCTGATCGCGGCCGGGGCGGCAAACGACTGGACGATCCGCATCATCCACGAGAGGGTTCTCCCTGAGCTCCGCGAGTGGGGCCTGACCGAGGAACAGGAGCGGACGCTGATGGTCGAGAACCCGGTCCGCTGGTTGACGGGCTGAGCTAGAAGCGCCGACATAGGCTTCGGCCATGGCGGACGCCAATGATCCAGGGCTGCTGTCGCCGGCCGAGACCTCGTTGCTGATCGACCGCTACGAGATCGCGATGGCGGCCAGCTACCACCGCCTCGCTCGCAACGACCGGGCCGTCTTCGAGCTCTTCGTCCGCAGACTCCCGCCCCATCGCGACTGGCTGGTCGTCTGCGGCCTCGGCCCCACCCTCCGGCTGATCACCGAGATGCGCTTCGGGCCGGCCGAGGTCGAATACCTGGGGACGGTCGGCTTCAAGCCCGACTTCCTGCGCTACCTCGAGGACTTCCGCTTCTCGGGGGACATCGAGGCGATCCCGGAGGGATCGATCGCCTTCCCCGACGAACCGCTGGTGCGCGTGACCGCACCGTTGATCGACGGGCAGCTGCTGGAGACGCTGCTGCTCAATCAGATCAACTTCCAGACGATGATCGCCACCAAGTCGGCGCGGGTGGTCCTCGCCGCGGACGGCAAGGGTGACTCCGTCGTCGACTTCTCCCCCAGACGCGACCACGGGATCGACGCGGCGATGAAGGTGGCCCGGGCGTCCGCGGTGGCGGGGCTCGGCGGGACGTCGAACATGGCGGCCGCGATGCGCTACGGCCTGCGGCCCGTCGGAATGATGGCCCACTCCTACGTGCTCAGCTTCGAGAGCGAGGAGGAGGCCTTCGAGGCGTTCATGAGGGACAACCCCGAGAACGCGGTCCTGCTGGTCGACACCTACGACACCCTCGACGGCGTGCGTCACGCGATCGAGGCGTCGCGCCGGACCGGGATCGCATTGACGGGGATCCGGATCGACTCCGGAGACCTCGCCGGCCTCGCCCATGAGGCCCGAAGACTGCTCGACGAGGCCGGAATGACCGAGGCCGTGATCGTGGCGTCGGGCGACCTCGAGGAGCACAGCATCGCCGAGATGTGCCGAGCCGGCACGCCGATCGACCTCTGGGGAGTGGGCACCGAGCTCGGCACGAGCCGCGACTCGCCGGTGGTGAACGGCGTCTACAAGCTGGTCGCGGAGCGCCGAGGTGAGGAGTGGCGCGGCGTGGCCAAGCACTCGGAGGGCAAGGCGACGCTCCCCGGCGCCAAGCAGGTGTTCAGGCGCTTCGAGAGCGGGGTGATGACCGAGGACATCGTGGGG
>DASTAI010000246.1:0-7416 GCA_035712865.1 Solirubrobacterales bacterium | reverse complement strand
GTCGAGGTCCTTCGAGGCCGCAGCGGCCACCGGCTTGAGGCCGTCCACCGCCCGCGTAGTCGCCTTGGCGGCACCCAGGACACCTCGGAGCAGGATCACCACGACCGGGACGATCACCAGGAGCAGCACCGCGTTGCCGATCCACCAGAGAGTCATCGCTTCTCCGCGTGCTCGGCGATGATCTCGGCCTTCTTCGCCACGGACGGCATCAGCCCGATGATCCCCTCGAACTGCGCGTTGATCGCCTCCACCGCAGGCCGGAGCGGCCGTAGGTGCTCCGTCTCAACGGTGTTCAGCGCGTCACCGAGATCGCTCAGGTCGCCGGCGATGGAGGACAGGCGGCGGCGGATCTCGATCAGCGCGAGCGCGAGCACGACGACGAGCACGACGGCCTCGGCGACGCTCAGGACGATCAGCAGCGTGGTGCTCATTCGGGCTCCTCGTATCCCTGCGAGAGCGCGTTCATGTAGCCGTCCTGCACCACGCCCTCGGCGGCGATCTGCTCGAGCACGGGGGCGGTGGCCTCGAGCTGCGGGATGTTCGAGGTGTTCTCGGCGACCTTGCCGGCCGAGCCGAGCAGGCTCGTGACCGCGGTCTGGATCCGCCCGAGCAGGCCGAGCAGCGTCAGCAGCATCCCCGCCACCACCAGTGCCACCACCAGGCCCACGGCGAGCGTCACGTACCAGAGGGTGCGCTCGGAGCTGGCCAGGGCGACCACGACGTCCATCAGTGCCCGACCGCCGCCTTCCTGATGGCCCTGGCCGCATGCAGGATCCGGACGCCCGAGTCGTTGATCTTGGCGACGCCGCTCAGGCCGTCGGTCTGCTCGCGCAGCTTCTCGGCCGCATCGCTCGCGGTCTCCGCCTGGTCGGCGATCCGGTTGGCGAGGATGAGGATCGTGCCGACGATGATCACGGCCACGACCACGACGACCGCGCCGAGACCCAGACCGATCCACCACGAGGTCGTGTCAGCGCCGATCAGCAATCAGCCCCTCCTCCTGACGAGCTGTACCGCCATGTGGAGACAGATTACAACCGGCCTCGAACATCCAGATGGTCGAGCCCGCCCTCAGAGCTCGGCCAGGTTCTGCGCGAACTCCTTGATCATCCCCTCGGTCACCGCGACGATCACGCCCTCCCCCATCTGAGCGGCCTTGCCGGTGACATTGATCTGCGAATGCAGCGCAACCTCGGTCGTGCCGTCCGAACTCGTCAGCTGCATGGTGACGTTGGCGTCCGCGTTCCCCTGCCCGCCCGCCTCCTTCGCGCGC
This sequence comes from Solirubrobacterales bacterium, assembly GCA_035712865.1. Taxonomy (GTDB): domain Bacteria; phylum Actinomycetota; class Thermoleophilia; order Solirubrobacterales; family 70-9; genus DASUPK01. The sequence continues at coordinate 6,143 of DASTAI010000246.1, read as the reverse complement.
GCGTTCAGCACCGCCCGATGCGCGGAGTCGTCCTGCTCGACGATCTCGGCGGGGCCGGAGTAGTTCATGTTCATGGCGCCGAGCTTGATCTGGACCTCTGCGTTGACGGCCCTGTCGCCCGTCTTCTCGAGCACCCGGGCGCCCGGGACGCAGGGCACGACCCGCTCCAGATCGACCATCGTGTCCCAGACCTCATCGAGCGGCTTCTGGACTGTGAACGAATTGTCGAACTCCATCCCGGATCTCCTTTCCGGCGCCGATAGCTTGTACCCGTGCCGATCATGCCAGGGACGTACGAGCTGGGGCCGGCGACGGGCAGCCTCCGGGTGGACACGAAGCGGAGCGGGGCCGCGGCCAAGGCGGGTCACGATCTCGTGATCGAGGTGCACGAATGGAGCGGGACGCTCACCGTGGGCGATGACGGCGCCGGGAGCAGCCTCGTCCTCAGCGCCGACAGCGGCTCGATGGAGGTCGTCGAGGGAAGCGGCGGGATCATGGATCTCGGGGACGAGGACAAGGCCGAGATCAAGAAGACGCTCGAGGAGGAGACACTCGAGCCCGGTCCGGTCGAGTTCAGATCCACGGAGGTGACACCGGCGGAGGACGGCCGGCGCCTCGAGGTGACGGGCGAGCTCGACCTGAACGGCGCGACCCACCCGCTCTCCTTCGAGCTCGAGGTCGGTGACGACGGATCGCTCACCGGATCCGCGACGGTGAAGCAGACGGACTGGGGCATCAAGCCCTACTCCGGCCTCTTCGGCACGCTCAAGGTCCGAGACGAGATCCAGGTGACCGGGACCGCCTCGCTTCCCGAATAGGCGGCCTGCCTCGCGTGGCTACCCCCAGGAGCCCTCGCTCATCGGCCGGAAGCTCGTCGTCAGGATCCGCATCCGGCGCGGACGGGTGACGGTGAAGAGCACCACGTCCGCCACCTCGTCGGCGGTCAGCAGCGCCTCGAGCGCCGGATCGCCCGCCGTCCGCCCGCTGCCGATCGCGAAGTCGGTGTTGACGCCCCCCGGGCAGATGCAGGTGGCACGCACCCCGCGCTCGCGCAGCTCGTGGTCGAGCGAGCGCGTGAAGCCGAGCTGCCCGAACTTCGAGGCGTTGTAGACGGACTCCCCCGGGAAGGCGCGCAGGCCCGCGACGCTGGCCATCGAGATGAAGTCGCCCTCGCCCGACTCGATCAGGTGGGGCAACGTGGCGGCCGCCGTATAGAGCGTCCCCTTCAGGTTGACGTCGATCATCGCCTCGACCTGACCGGGGTCCAGCTCGAGGAAAGGCCCGTAGGCCCCCACGCCGGCGTTCGCGACGACGATGTCGAGCCGCCCGAAGAGCTCGAGCACCGCGCCGGTCGCATCCTCGACGGCACCGCGGTCCCGGACGTCACAGCTCACTCCCAACGATCGTTCGAGCCCGAGATCGTCTGCCCTCCGGGACAACAGGCCCACCGACGCGCCGGCGTCGTGCATCCTGCGGGCCACCGCCGCGCCGATGCCGCCGCTGGCGCCGGTGATGAGCGCGACCTTGCCGTCGAGTTCCATGCTGCCCTCCTGGGTTCGCCGTCAGGGGCCGAGCCTACGCCGCCGGAGCTCAGCGCACGCCCTGAAGCTCCGGCCCCGGAGTACCGCCGCGCAACAGGGCAGCGGTTCGCGCCCTCCTCACCGCGTTGGTGAGGGTGTCGATGTCGTAGGCACCCTGGTGCCGCTTGCCGTTGAGGAAGAAGGTGGGCGTACCCGCCACCCCGCTCGCGTCCGCGCTGGCTACGTCCTCCGCCACCCGGTCGGCGTAGCGGCGCCGGCGCAGCTCGTCCCAGAAGCGGTCGGTGTCGAGGCCGAGCTCACTGGCGTAGCGGGTCAGGTCGTCCTCGGTCAGCGAGTCCTGGTGCCGGAGCAGCAGGTCGTTCATCTCCCAGAACGCACCCTGCGCCGCTGCCGCCTCGGCCGCCTCCGCCGCCAACTGGGCGTGCGGATGTACGTCGTTGAGGGGCAGGTGACGCCAGACGTAGCGGACGTCGTCGCCGAATGTTTCGAGCAGCTCCCGCACGACGGGCTCCGCGCGTCCGCAGTAGGGACATTCGTAGTCGCCATATTCGACGAGGGTCACCGGCGCCGCCTCGGGACCACGGATGTGATCGCGATCGGGATCGACGTCTTCGGAGAGGTCGAGGAGATCCTCGAGGGTCTCGGAGATCTGGCGCGCCCTGACCTCGGTTGGGAGCCTGCGCACGGCGCGGAACACGACCCAGGCGAGCAGCGCCGAGGTGATCCCAGCGGCGAGGACGCCGAGCTTGGCCTCCTCGAGCAGCCGCGGCTGGTCCTCGAACGCGATGCTCGAGATCAGGACCGAGACCGTGAAGCCGATCCCGGCGACGGTCCCACCGCCGGCGATCACCGGCCAGCTGAGGGAGCGCTGGAGCCCCGTCAGCCACGGCCGCGAAGCGAGCCACGACGCGAGCAGGATCCCGAGCGGCTTGCCCAGGACGTAGCCGAAGAAGATCCCGAGCGTCACGGGCGAGGTGACGGCGTCGCTCACCAATCCGCCATCGATGTGGACGCCGGCGTTCGCCAGCGCGAAGACCGGCACGATCACGTAGCTCGTCCACGGGTGAAGTGCGTACTGGAGCCTCTCGTTGACCGAGATGGCGGAGGCGACGCTCCGCTGAGCGCTGCGGGCGAGCTCCGGCGTCGGCTGCTCGCGGAACGAGCGGGCTCGCTCGGTGACCTGCTCGAGCTCCTCTCGCGGCGGCCGGTAGGCGCTGGTCACGAGCCCGATCGCCAGACCGGCGACGACCGGCTCGATCCCGGACTCATACAGGGCGACCCACAGCCCGATGCCGAGGAGGACGGTGGCCTGCCGGCGCCAGGGGGCGTGCACATAGCGGAGCCCGGCCAGCAGCAGGAAGAACCCGAAGGCAAGGGCCAGCGGCAGGAGAGAGAGCGATTGCGAGTAGACGGCCGCGATCACGACCAGCGCCACGAGGTCATCGACGACGGCCAGCGTCAGTAGCCGGAGGCGAAGCCGGGTACCACCGGGAGCCACCAGTCCGAGGACCCCGAGCGCGAGCGCGGTGTCGGTCGACATTGCGGCTCCCCAGCCATGCGACCCGTCGCCGCCCGCGTTGAAGGCGAGGAAGATCGCGATTGGCAGCACCATGCCGCCGATCGCCGCGGCGACCGGGATCGCGAGCCGCTGTCGCTCGCGCAGCTCGCCGGTGTCCAGCTCCCGCTTTGCCTCCAGCCCCACGACGAGGAAGAAGAACGTCATCAGGCCCTCGTTGACCCAATGGCGCAGGTCGAGGGTGATTCCATCGCTACCGAGGGTGATCGAGAGCTTGGTCGTCCAGAACGACTCGTAGGAGTCCGACCAGGGCGAGTTCGCCCAGAGCAGGGCCGCGACCACGGCGGCGAGCAGGACGACCGCGCCGCCGGTCTCCTGGCTCAGGAAGTCACGGACAGGGGTGGCGAGGTTTCGGGCCCAGGCGGTCTTCCCGGTGAAGGCGTCGCGTGCCGCCCGGCGGCGATCAGACGTGCTTCGCTGCGACTCGTCCGCCGCGCTCATAGGACAACTGTCTCACGGCCCGGTCGGCGCCCGAGACGCCGTCACGCCCGACGGTGCTTGAAGGGGTGGGTTCCGCAGCGGAAGAAGTAGGGCAGGGTGTCGAGTGGCGCCTGGACGGTGCTGGACCGGGGGCCCCTGAAGCGCCGTCCCGACCCGGGATCCCGCCAGCAGCCGGCGGGGAAGTAGACCGCCCGTGAGGTCGCTCCCTCCTCGACGACCGGTGCCACCAGGAGGTCGGCGCCCAGCAGCCATTCCTGGTCCTGGGAGCGCGCCTTCCGGTCGCGCGGATAGGCGAGCCAGAGCGGCCTGGTCGGCGGCATGCCGTTGCGCACGCCCCTCTTCCACAGCCTGAGGATCAGGGGCACCGCCTTCAGGTGGAGCTTGGAGAGCCGGTTGTAGACCCGAACGGTCTCGTCGTCGAAGCTCCACGGCGTATGGGTTCCCGTCGGCCCGGCTCCGTGCAGGCGGAAGACGGGGGTGAGCGCCGCCCACTCCGCCCAGCGGATGAAGAGCTCCTTCGTCGTCGGAGGCGTCGTCAGGTCGAAATAGCCGCCGATGTCGGTCCCGAATCCGAAGGCCCCGCCGATTGCGCGGTTGAGCATGTCGGGGGTGGACGACGCCAGTCCCGACGAGTGGGTCCAGTCGGTCGTCTCATCACCGGGGAAGTTGGCGTTCTCGAACGCGGCGGATCCCGGCCTGCCCGTGTAGCCCGCGCGCGTGAAGAACCACAGGTGGCGCTTCGGGTGCTTCCGCTCGTAGCGCCGGATCTCCTGGCGCGTCGCCTTGGCGTAGAGCACGAGGTAGCGGTTGTGCATCTTCAGGCCGGTCTGGCCGTTGTGGAATCGCATCCCGAAGAGGACCTCCTCGCCGAAGTCCTGCATGAACCCGTCGGCTCTGAGGTTGAACGCCTTGGCGACCTCCCGCTGCCAGAAGCGGACCGCGGCGGGATTCGTGAAGTCGAGGAGCGCGATCCGCTGCCCGCTGGTACCCGTCGTGAAGTAGGGGCTGCCATCCGGCTGGGTCGCGACCCAGCCGTTGGCGACGGCTGCCGAGTCGGCCTCCATCCAGGGGCGCAGGTAGACGAGCGGGTGGATGCCGCGAGACCGGAGGGTGCTGATCACCTGCGCCTGCTCGTCGGGACTGGTGTACGAGTGCAGGAAGAAGCCATCGTTGCCCCCGGGGAACCCCCAGCCCTCGATTCGATAGGCCTTGAGGGGAAGGCCGTAGCGGACCATGTTCTCGAGGTCGGCCGCGACGTTGCCCTGATAGTCGGCCTGCGTCTCGCCGAAGTTCTTGACCAGCCTGTCGAGCATCGGGCCGAGGCCCCAGCGCGGTGGGACCGGCTGGCGCCCTGTGATCTCGGTGAGCGACCGGATCGCCCTCGGACCGTTGCCCGGAGACAGCAGGTATCGCAGCCCGGACGCGGAGGCGGTGACGTTCCAGGCATTCGGTCGCTGATCGTCGAGCTGAAAGCGCACGAGCTGCGGCTGGTCGACCAGGAACCCGTAGTGCCGCGAGGAGACGAACTCCGGTTGCGGGTAGTAGGCGGCGGGCGGCCCGTTGGGATAGAGGGATCTGCCGTCACCGCCGACGCTGAGCCCGGTCAGTCCGTCCACGTTCTCCTCGTCAACGAAGCTCGAAAAGGTGTTGCCATGCTGGTCGAGGGCGTTGTGGCGGCCCCCGAAGCCGAAGAACCCCTCGCCCGGGCCCGAGGAGAAGGAGTCACCGATCGTCGCGACGCCGGCCGCCGGGTGGGCATTCGCGTAGACGCCGATCGAACAGCACCCGGCCGGCTTCAGCCGCACCACCAGCGTGCGTCCGCTGGGGTCGTTGGTCGCCAGGACGAGCCTGACGCCGTGGCGCTCGCGCTTCACCCTCCTGACTGCGGTCGCCGAGTACTGGATCCCGGACCGGCTGCCGGAGAGCAGATTTCCCCCGAAAAAGCCACCGTCGTACTGGGTGAGCGACTCCTCGCCCACCAGGAAGGAGAGCGGCGCGTAGAGCGTCGGGGCGTTGCGGGCGTCCATGCCGGGGGCGGTCGGATCCATCGTGGGCGGGGTGTCGAGCGGCGACCCTCCGCGCACCTCGCTCAGAACGCGGTTGCCGCGTCCATCCTCGAAGCGGAGACCGAACGGATGGCGCACGACCACGACCCGCGCCTCGAGGGCGTCGACGACGATGCGCCCGCCGCCTGAGCGGGCCGCGGCCGGGGTCGCAGCTACACCGACGGCGCACAAGAGGGTCCCAACGCATAGGCCGGCCGCAAACACTCGGGTCCGTTCTGTCCGTCTCCGTCCCACCTCAGCTCCTACCGCACTCGCACTGCACCCTAGCCCGGCCAGTCCCGGGACCCTTTTCACCTGGTCTCCGGCGTGTTATGGATAGGTCACGGAAGTTGCCGAGAAGCTCACAGAGGAGGAGAGCTATGCGCAACCGCAAGTACCTGATGGGGGCCCTGCTGGGGGTGATGGGTGCTCTGGCCGTGTCGGGGGTCGCAAGCGCGAATCCCACCGTCCAGACTCTCCAGACGACGCTCTCGCCGACGAAGCAGGACAAGAAGCAGTTCGGCGGCGTCTCCCTGCACA
>DASTAI010000245.1:0-6546 GCA_035712865.1 Solirubrobacterales bacterium | reverse complement strand
CTACTACGAGATCGGTGAGGTGCAGGTGGGGGCCAACACCGGGTGGCTCGGGCGCTACATCGAGCAGGTCGGCACCGATGACAACCCTCTCCAGGGGATCTCGCTGAGCAACGAGCTCTCCCCCGCTCTGGCGACGCCCTCCAAGCCGGTCGCGGCCGTTGAGTCGGTGACCGACTATGACCTCTGGTCCTGGGCGGACGACGAGCCGGTGGAGTCGAGCATGTTCCAGAGCTTCGCCAACCTCGGGGCCTTCTCGTCCGACTCTCCCGCGATGACCCAGGCCCGGCGTGCGATCGGGCAGACGGAGCAGGTCCGCGAGCAGCTCGGCGCCTTCAACGGCTACACCAGCCCGGTCGCGAACCTCTATCCGAAGAACACCGGCCTCAGCGACCAGCTCTCGGGCCTCGCCGCGATGCTCGGCGCCGGGCTGCCGGTCCAGGTGGCGACAATGTCGGCCGTCGGCGGCTACGACACCCATGAGGACGAGGCCGACACGCTCTCCTCCAACCTGAAGCGCACCTGCGACGCCGTCCTCGCCTTCCAGCGCGATCTCGAGGCGCGTGGGCTCGACGACCGGGTCCTGGTCGAGATGTGGAGCGAGTTCGGGCGCCGGCCGGAGGAGAACGGCGGCGGCACCGATCACGGCGCCGCCGGGCTCGCCTTCGTGGTCGGTACGCACGCCGGGGGCACGATGATCGGCGGCTTCCCCGGCCTGGCGACCCTGGACCCGGACGACAACCTCGTGCACACGAGCGACTTCCGCTCGATGTACTGCACGCTGCTCGAGAACTGGCTCGGCGTCGATGCCGGGCCGATCATCCCCGGCGCCGACTCGCTTCCCCGCTACGCGACCCTGATCGACTGATGCGGCGCGCGCTCGGCGGATTCCTGGCGCTGATCCTTGCCGCCGGGGCGATCGGCACCTCCCCGACGGCGGCGAGCGCCGCGTCCAAGCCCGCCGCCAAGCACTCCTGCAAGAAGGGGAAGAAGGCCCGCCAGCACCGCAAGAAGCGGTGTCGGAAGAAGAAGAGCAACGGGACGACCACCACGGGCGAGAAGCCCGGGAGCACGGACAAGCCCGGCGACCCGACGGATCCGCCCGGCCGGCTGCTCGCCACGGAACTCGAGATCAGCGCGACCCAGCTTCGGCTCCAGCTCTCCCGCGCGAGCGTCACGGCGGGCCCGACCATCGTCCAGCAGTACAACGCCGGCTCCGATCCCCACAACCTCATCCTGGAACGCCAGGGCACGGTTGCCTTCTCCTACCCCACGCTGGACCCGGGCCTGAACCAGAGCCAGACCGTGAACCTGGCCCGCGGGACCTGGACGCTCTACTGCAGCCTGCTGGACCACAAGTCGCTCGGCATGCAGGCGACCTTGACGGTGAACTAGAGCCGCTCGCGAATCAGCTTGGTGACGGCGCCGCCGTCCGCGCGGCCCTTGCTCTCCTTCATCACCGCCCCGACGATGCGGCCGATCGCCTTGTCGTTGCCCTGCCGGACCTGCTCGGCCGCCTCCGGCTCGGCCTCGATCGCGCGATCGACGATCCCCTCGAGCTCCGTGGTGTCCGAGATCTGCGCCAGGCCCTCGCGGTCGATGATCTCCGCCGGATCGCCTCCGTCCTCGACTAGCTTCGCCAGGACCTGCTTGCCGGCGCCGTGCGAGATGGTCTTCGCCTCGACAAGCCCGGCGAGCGCGGCCACCGCCTCGGGAGTGGCCTTCGAGGAGAGCGGGTCATCCTCCACACCCGCCTGGCGTAGGGTCGCCACCAGCTCGCCCGTGACCCAGTTCGCGATCGACTTGGCGGGAGTGCCGTCCGCCGCCGCGACCGCTCGCTCGAAGTACTCGCCGTAGTCGGACTGGAACGCCAGCATCGTCGCCGCCTCCTCGGAGAGCCCAACCTCCGTCAGGTAGCGCTCGCGCCGATGCGCGGGCAGCTCCGGCAGCGACTCGCGCGCCTCACGAAGCATCTCCTCGGTCGGCACGACCGGCGACAGGTCCGGCTCGGGGAAGTAGCGGTAGTCGTGCGCGTACTCCTTCGAGCGCAGCGAGATCAGGGACCCATCCTCCGGATGGAAGTGGAGGGTGTCCTGGACGACCTCCTCCCCGCTCTCCAGAAGGCCTCGCTGGCGCTCGAGCTCGGCCTCGATTCCCCGCTCCAGGAAGCGAAAGCTGTTCATGTTCTTGAGCTCGGTCTTCGTGCCGAGTTGATCCGATCCGAAGGGCCGGATGGAGACGTTCGCGTCCACGCGCAGCGACCCCTCCTCCATGTTCACGTCGGAGACGCCGAGCTGGCGGATCGTGGTGCGCAGCAGCTGTGCCCATTCGCGGACCTGCTGGCCCGAGCGCAGATCCGGCTCGGTGACGATCTCGACCAGTGGGGTTCCCGCGCGGTTGAAGTCGACCAGCGAGGAACTCGAGCCGTGAATCCGCCCCGACTCGCCGAGGTGAACCATCTTGGCCGTGTCCTCCTCGAGATGAGCCCGGTGGATGCGAACGTCGCCCAAATGCCCGTTGACGGCGATCGGTTCGTCGTACTGGCTGATCTGGTAGTTCTTGGCCTGGTCGGGGTAGAAATACTGCTTGCGGTGGAAGATCGAGCGCGACGGGACCTCGCAGTCGAGCGCCGCCGCGATCACCAGCGCGTATCGGACCGCCTGCTCGTTGATCGTCGGCAGGCTTCCCGGGTGGCCGAGGCAGACGGGACAGGTGTGGATGTTGGGCTCGTCGCCGAAGGACGGCTCGCAGCCGCAGAACATCTTCGTCTCGGTGGACAGTTCGACGTGTATCTCGAGGCCGATGACGGGCTCGTAGCCGTTGGAGCTCACAGGCCCCACCCCCTGACCGTCGCCTCGTCCGCGCCGAAGTAGTGGCCGACCTCATGCAGGACTGTCTGCCGGACGCTCTCGGCGTCGGTGTGGTGCTCGCGGTAGATGATGATCCGCTGCAGGCCGCCGCGGGGATCGAACAGGCCGAGCAGGCGCCCGCTCGGGTGCCGGTCCTCGACCAGCACCGCGACGTTGGTCAGCTGCGAGGAGATCTCCGGGGGCAGGGAGTCGAGCGCGTCCTGGACCGCTGCGCGGAACTCATCGTCGGTCATCTCCGCCGCACCTCTCACTTCTGAGCTCCGTTCGACTGGAACCCGATTGCTCCCTCGAGCGCGTGGGCCGCATCGAGCATCGCCGAGTCGCTGAAGGCGGGCCCCGCGATCTGAAAGCCCACTGGCAGGTCCGGTCCCCCGCCGTCCGGCTGGGCGAGACCCGCCGGAATCGAGATGGCCGGGATGCCCGCCAGCGGCATGGGGACGGTGCAGTAGTCGGACAGGTACATCGCGAGCGGGTCGTCGGTCCTCTCGCCGAGCTTGAATGCAACGGTCGGCGAGGTCGGAGTGACGACGAAGTCGAACCGCTCGAATGCCGCCGAGAAGTCCTCAGCGATCTTCGTGCGGACCCGCTGGGCGCGGCCGTAGTAGGCGTCGTAGTAGCCGGAGGAAAGCGCGTAGGTGCCGAGCATGATCCGGCGCTTCACCTCCGGGCCGAAGCCCCGGGCGCGTGTCTCCTCGTACATCTCGGTCAGCTCCTCGGCCTCCACCCGCAGGCCGTAGCGGACGCCGTCGAACCGGGCCAGGTTGGCGGAGGCCTCCGCCGGCGCGAGCACGTAGTAGGCCGAGATCCCGTGGGGGGCGTGCGGCAGCTCGGTCTCCGCGATCTCGCCCCCCAGCTCCTCGATCAGTCCGACGGTTTGCTCGAAGCTCGAGCGGACGCCTGCCTCGATCCCCTCCGCCTCGCCGGCGAGTTCCTTCGGGACGCCGAAGCTGAGGCCCTTGAGGTCCTCGCGGCTCGGCAGCTCGACCCCGCCGTCGATGCCGACCGAGGTCGAGTCGCACGGATCCCGGCCCTCCATCGCCCGCAGCAGGAGTGCCGCATCCGTGGTGTTCCGCGTCAGCGGGCCGCACTGGTCGAGCGAGGAGGCGAAGGCGATCATCCCGTAGCGCGACACCGCGCCGTAGGTCGGCTTCATGCCGACGATGCCGCAGAGCGCCGCCGGCTGGCGGATCGACCCGCCGGTGTCGGTTCCGATCGCGCACGGCGCGAGGCGGCCGGCCACCGCCGCGGCGCTACCGCCGGAGGAGCCGCCGGGGACGCGGTCCGAGTCCCAGGGGTTGAGGGCCGGCCCGTAGCCGGAGTTCTCGTTCGAGGACCCCATCGCGAACTCGTCCATGTTGGTCTTGCCGAGCACCCGCGCGCCGGCGTCGTGGAGCAGGCGGACGGCCGTCGCCGTGTAGGGCGGCCGATAGCCCTCCAGGATCCGGGAGCCGGCGGTCGTCGGAATTCCCTCCGTGCAGAAGATGTCCTTGACCGCGACCGGGATTCCGGCGAGAGGTTGCTCCTCATCGAGCTCGTCCCGCGACGTGCGGGTGCCCTCTAGGTCGGCCTGCCCCGTGTCCTCCGACCGCCAGAGCACGGCGTTGAGCGAATCGGCGGCGGCGGCCTCCCGGTACGCCTCGAAGTACTCGTCGGCGGCGAGCTCGCCGGAGCGGATGCGCTCGGCCGCCTCGGCGACCGTCAGTTCGATCAGCTCACTCGACATCTGCTCGCGACTACGCCTGCGGCGAGGGGACTCGGAAGGATCCGGAGGCCGGATCGGGAGCGCGCTCGAGCATCTCGTCGCGTGACCAACTCGGGCGAGGCTTGTCGGCACGCAGCACGTTCTCGAGCGGAATCACGTGTGACGTGGGCTCGACGCCATCCAGGTCGAGCTCGGAGATCCGGTCGACGTGCTCGAGGATCCCGGAGAGCTCGCCGGCCATCCGCTCCAGCTCCTCCTCGCTCAGCTCGAGACGGGCCAGCGTGGCGACGTGCTCGACTTCCTCCCGATCGATCATGGCCCAGGATCATAGGTACCGCAGATCCTGGCCAGCCAGCCAGTTAGGATGCCGCCCCAATGTCGGGGGAGAGAGCCGAGCGCTTCGTCGTCTTCAACCTGCGCTTGATGGCCGTGGGCTTCGCCATCACCGGCTTCTTCTTCATCGCCTGGCCGGACGGGACCCTCGCTCGGCTCACGGAGCTCGGCGGCCACCTCGGTTTCGACTCGCCGGCGCCGAAGACCGAAGAGCGCCTCTGGCTCTCGCTCGGGTTCGCCTACATGGTCGTGATCACGGTCCTCGCCTGGATCGCCTCGACCGACGTGGTCCGCTACCGGCCGATGATCCTGGCGCTGGCGGCCGGCAAGGCCGCCTCGTCGATCACCTCCCTCATCTTCTTCATCGAGGACGACGTCTTCGTCTACCTGCTCAACGGGATCGTCGACGGCTCGCTCGTCTTCGCCTCTCTGCTGCTCTGGTCGCTCGCGGGCCGGATCCGCTCACCCGCCGCCCCGCCCTGAAGGCGCCCGCCGGGGCTGAGAGCCGCCGAGCTCCGCACTCTGCGAGCGATCGCGGAGGCGCTCGCCCCTGGTGAGGACGGGCTCCCGGCCGCGGAGAGGCAGATCCCGGTCGCGGAGCCGCTCGCCCGCTTCCTCTCCCGCCTGCCCGGGCGAACCGTGCAGGTCGTGCGCCTGGCGCTGCGCGTCTTCGAGTGGCTGCCCTTTCCCTGGCGCTTCAGCAGGCTGAGCGTCGAGGCGCGGTCGGAGTACATGGCGAAGATGGAGGGTTCTCGTTTCGCCATCTATCGCGATCTGCTCCTCCTCGCCAAGCTGCTCGCGATGATCGGCTGGGCTCGCGACGAGCGCGTCAGGACGGCGATCGGGTTCGAGTACCGCTGCGCCGTCGCCCCCGGTGCGCCGGAGCCGCCGGCCACGTCGCTCGGGGACCTGGATGCTCGCGGCGAGGGCGAGGACTGCGACGTCGCGATCGTCGGCTCGGGTGCCGGTGGCGCGGCGGCCGCCGCGACGCTGGCGGAGGCCGGTCTGGACGTGCTCGTGCTCGAGTCCGGGCCGTACGTCGATCGCGGCGGCTATCCGACCGATCCGCTCCAGGCGATGCCGCTCTTCTACCGGGACGGCGGCATGACGATCGCGACGGGCAAGCCCGCGATCCCGGTGCCGGTCGGACGCACCGTCGGCGGCACCACGGTGATCAACTCGGGCACCTGCTTCCGCGCGCCTCGCGAGGTGTTGGAGGAGTGGCGCGATCGCGAAGGTGTGGACTGGGCGACCGAGCTCGACCCGATCTACGAGACCGCGGAGGAGGTCCTCGCGGTCACGCCGCTCGACCTCGAGACGCTCGGCCGCAACGGCCAGCTCTGCGCCGAGGGCGCCACGGCGCTCGGCGCGAGCGGCGGTCCGATCAGCCGCAACGCGGGGCGCTGCATCCAGTGCAGCTCCTGCCCGCTCGGCTGCCGCATCGACGCAAAGCGTGCGGCGCACGTCTCCTACCTGCCGCGCGCCGTCGCGGCCGGCGCGCGCGTGCGCGCGGGCGTCGAGGTGCAGCGGGTGCTCACGGAGAGCGGTCGCGCCGTCGGGCTCGCTTGCCGGGCTGGCATGCCCACCACCGGAGCACAGGAGATGCGGCGGAACGGCCGTCCCGCCGCGGGCAGCGACTGGCAG
>DASTAI010000244.1:0-8233 GCA_035712865.1 Solirubrobacterales bacterium | reverse complement strand
CTGGAAGGCCACGTCCCAGTGCTCGACGCGGATCCGTCGGCCGTGGATTCGGCTGTCATACGAGCAGATGTCCCCGGCGGCGTAGATCCCCTCGACCGAGGTCTGCAGCGTCTCATCGCACCTGATCCCGCCATTCTCCTCATCGGTCTCCAACCCCGCCTTCTCCGCCAGCATCACATCCGGCCGCACTCCCGCACCCACCACAATCATGTCGCCCTCGATCGTCTTCCCACTCTCCGTCGCCACCGCGCTCGCGTGGTCGTCGCCCTCGAACGCCGCGAGCGTCTCGCCGGGGTGGAACTCGACCCCCTTCTCCTCCATCACGTCCTGGAACCACCGCCCGGCCTCCTCCCCGAAGGTCCGGGACAGCGCCACCTCCTCCATCATCACCAGCGCGCAGTCGGTCCCCTTCGCCTTCAGCGAGGCCGCCACCTCGCAGGCGATGTAGCTCCCCCCGACGAGCACCACCCGGTCGGCCTTCTCTGCGTCCGAGCGGATGTTGTCCGAGTTGCCGAAGGCCCGCATGTAGTGGATCCGGTCGAGGTTCGACCCCTCCACTCGCAGGATGTTCACGTTCGCCCCGGTGGCGATCAGAGCCTTCTCGAACTCGATCTCGTCCCCGCCCTGCAGCTTGGCGGTCCGATTCTCGGCGTCGAGCGAGAGCACGCTGGTCCCGGTCCGCAGATCGACCCCGTTCTCCTCGTACCAGGAGACGGGATTGACGTGCGCGTCCTCCCTGCTCGCCTCGCCCCGCAGGTACTCCTTGGTCAGCGGCGGCCGCTCATACGGCGGCTCCGGCTCCCGCCCCACCAGCGCGATCGACCCGTCGGCCCCCTGCTTGCGCAGCTCTGCGGCGGCGTGGCCGCACGCAAAACCCCCGATCAGCAGGTACTCGAACTTACTCATCCTCGAAGTTGGCGTCCCACGGGCCGGCTTTCTTACTCCGCGCTCGCCCCGTCGGAGCCGAAGAACACCTTCAACTCCTCCTCCAGGCCGGGGTCGAGCACGGCCAGCACCTCGTCACCGGCCTCGAGCACGGTGTCCGGGGTGGGCACGAAGCCCCCCTGCCCCTCGCGCAGAATCGAAATCAGCAGGCTGCCCTCCGGCATGCTCAGGTCACCGACCCTCATACCCGCAACCCGGCTGTTGTCAGCGAGCATCATCTCGATGATCTCCAGCCGCTCCTCGGGCAGATCGAGCAGGTGCACCAGCCCGTACTCCGGCACCTCGTGTTCGAGCAGTCTCAGGATCAGGTCCGTGGCCGAGACGTACGGCTTGATCCCCAGCAGCTCGAAGTGCGGCCTGTTCCGGGGGTTGTTCACCCGCGCGATGATCCGATCGACCAGGTACTTCTCCTTCGCGACCTGACAAATCAGCATGTTGTCCTCGTCGTCGCCGGTGATCGCCACCACCAGGTCGGCGCGCGAGATCCCGGCCCGCTCCAGGACCCACAGCTCCGAAGCATCCCCGTACTGGATGTTGTGCTCGAGCTCCTGCTCGACGGTCAGGTACCGGTTCCGGTTGTCCTCGATCACCGTCACCTCGTGACCCTTGTCGAGCAGCTCCCGGGCCAGGTTCCATCCGACCTTCCCGGCCCCAGCGATGATGATGTACTTCCCCTCTCCCATCAGGTCAGCTGGACTCGGCGCCGGCGGACGCCAAAACCTCCTCCTCGAGCATCTCGATCGCGACCTTGGTCGGGCAGACCGTGTTCACGCCCTGCTTCTCGTACCACTCGGCGCGCAGCGGATCCAGGATCCGTGCGACCACCGTCGGCACGTTGAATCTCCGCTTCGCGATCTGCGAAATGACGATGTTCGTGTTGTCCCCGTCGGTCGAGGCGATGAACGCGTCCGCCCGCTCGATCCCCGCTGCGATCAACGCATCCTCCTCCAGCCCCGTCCCGACCGTGAACTGACCACCTGAGTCCTCCCAGGACTTCTCCAGGTTCACCTCGAGGCGCGCGTGCGCCTCGGGATCCTCATCCAGGCAGGAGACGTCATGTCCCTCGCGCAGCATCGTGCGAGCAACCGAGGAACCGACCCTCCCGCAACCGACGATCAGAACGAACACAGCCCGGATCTTAGACACGACCCGCAACCGTGATCCCGCGGCCATCGCAACCATCCGGGGCAACTACGGAGCGCGGCCAGTAGTTCAGGCGCTTGCGCCTTCCCTTCCCCGGATCGAGACTACGTCACGGTCCGACAGTGCGAAGTCGACGCGCGTGGGATAGGGGGAACACTTCCACCATGGACGCGACCGAATCCCAGATCGGCGGGGCCCGGGCACCCGGACCGACCGGGGGCACCGCGGACCTCCTCATCGAGCTTTCCGGCTGCTCAACGGACGCCGCCGCGATCCAACTCGCACTTCGTCGCGCCGCCGAGGCGGTCGACGCCGAGCTCTGCGTCTTCGTCGACGGCGACCAGCTCGAGAGCGCCGGCTCCGACGCGACTCTCGCCGTCCCCGTCGGCGGCCGTCTCCGCGGCCACCTCGTCCTCGCGCGCACCGGCCACAGCTTCGACCAGGCCGAGCGCGAGCGGATCGAATCGATCGCCCAGGCCCTCAGCCTCTTCGACCCCACCGCGAACGACGGCCTCCTCGAGCGCCTCGCCGTGCGCGACGAGCTGGCGGCCGCCTTGCGGGGACAGCAGATCCAGGCCTACTTCCTCCCCAAGGTCGACCTGCGAAGCGCCCGGGTCATCGGCGTCGAGGCCCTCGCCCGCTGGCTCCATCTCGAGCGCGGGGTCCTCCTGCCCGCCGACTTCCTCGGGCTGGCAGAAGCCGGCGAGCTGATGCCCGCCCTGACCCAGCGCGTGACCCGTCTCGCGATCCGGGCGGCAGCCGATTGGTGGCGCTCCGGCCTCGAGCTCGAGGTGACCGTGAACCTCCCACCCGACGCCCTCACGGATCCGGACCCCGGCCTGGCGAAGACCGTCGCCAACGCGCTCGCGGCGACCGAGCTGCCCGCTCGCGCCCTCCGCTTCGACGTCACCGAGGCCGCCCTCATGAGGGCGTCCGATCCCGCCACCGCCCTCGAGGAGCTCACCGGCCTCGGCGCCTCGATCTCGATCGACGACTTCGGCACCGGCCACACCTCCCTCGGCCGCCTCGAGAGCCTCGGAATCGACGAGCTCAAGATCGACCGATCGCTGATCCGCGCCCTGGCGCGAGGAGGTGACCGGGCCCTCGTCCGCTCGACCGTCCATCTCGCCCGCCGGCTCGGTCTCCGCGTCGTGGCCAAGGGGGTGGACTCGGACGACGCCTGGCGTCAGCTCCGCGGCATCGGCTGCGACGCCGCCCAGGGCTTCCTGATCGGCGCACCGATGCCCGCCCGCGAGTTCCTGGCCTGGATCGCGTCCTGGGA
Organism: Solirubrobacterales bacterium; assembly: GCA_035712865.1. GTDB lineage: Bacteria > Actinomycetota > Thermoleophilia > Solirubrobacterales > 70-9 > DASUPK01. The sequence goes on along the minus strand of DASTAI010000244.1, from coordinate 4,863 downwards.
CGCGCGTGCCCGCCGGCTCAACACCGTGCCACCTGGACACCTGAATCCCCCGAAGCGCCGGTCGCGCGAGCGCTCCAACGCCCCGGACACCGCGCCCGCCTAGCTTTTCAGCGACCCCGTTTCTTCCTCCCGCGCCCTCGTCGGTTCCTCCGGCGGCGCCGTCAGGAGCACCCGGCACGGCGCCTTTCTCAGCACGTACTCGGTCACCTCACCGATCTCGTCCGGTCTGGCCCCGCCGATGCCCCCGAGAATCGCTCCGCCCCTGACCCGCGTCGGCGGCTCCCCACCCATCACGATCACCTCGGCCCCCTTGTCCCGCGCCTCCTGAACGATCCCCGATCCCAGCGACCGCGCCCGGATCAGGTTGGTCGTGACCTCGACGTTCTCGTACTCATCGCCCACCTCCCGCGCCCGTTCCAGCGCCCTCTCCCCGGCCTCGCTCACGGCCTTCGGCAGCGGCGCGTCCAGCGGCACGGTCAGCGGCAACTCCGCGACATAGACCACATCCAGTCTCGGCGGCCTCTCCCCCTCCTCCACCTCCGCATCGGCGAGCCTGCCGGCCGTGCTGACGATGTCGTCGTCGAGCTTGGTCCCGAACACCGGCACCAGGATCGTCGAGTACTCCACCTCCGTCGGCTGCTTCTTCAGCGAAGCCTCCGGAACCTGAACCCGCCTTGTCAGCGGTGTGCCCTCCACGTAGCGCCGATAGATCACGTAGAAGACGAGCCCGAACAGCATCCAGCCGCCACCGACATAGACGGCGGTGTGGTGGAGCACGAAGACGCTGATCCAGGCAAGCCCGCTGACCGTCGCCCCGAAGATCGCCAGGAGCGGCAGCTCGTGCCCACCGATCCGCACATTCCACGGCACCCGGTACGGGCGCTCCAAATCCGGCTCGAGGATCCGTAATCGGACGATCGAGATCTGCGCGATCGTCACCGCAAGCAGGGCCCCGAACGCGTACACGCTCGCCAGGAAGCGAATGTTCCCCGGAACCGCCAGCGCCAGGGCGAGCACCGACGCGATCGCGATCGCGATGTACGGCGTCGAGTAGGTCGACTCGAGCTTCCCGGCCCAGCTCGGGATCTGCCGGTTCCTCGCCAGCACGTAGACGTGCCTCGACAACCCCAGCATCGCCCCGTTAGCGGCCCAGAACAGCACCGGGACCGCGACCAGCATCACGGCCCACTTCATGAAGTCGGAGAGGAAACCGTGGTCGTAGTTCGCGACCACCCCCAGGATCGGCTCTTCGATGTACCGGTGAGCGAGTGCGGTCTCCGGCCCGTGCGGAGTCGGCTCGACCGGTACGGCCATCAGCGCGACGGCCGCGATCCCCGCATAGATCAGCGGGATCGCGATCGCGCCCACGCCCAGCACCCGCTTCAGGTCAGCCGGCTCGAACTCGAGATCTGGCGCCAGGTCGCTCGCGGCCTCGATCCCCGCGTAGGCGATCGTCGCGATCACCAGCGAGTAGATGATGTCCTGGAAGTCGGGGACGTTGAACAGGTCCAGGTGGTCGGTCAGCCGGTCGGGATGGAACACGACGATCAGCCCGACGACGATCACCAGGAGCTGCAGCCCGAGCTCCGCCAAAGCCAGGATGACCAGCCGCCGCTGCCGGTTCCGGCCCGTGATGTCGGCAACGTTCAGGATCGCCGCGGACGCGATCACCAGCGCCGCGACGGCGAACTCCACGTCCCCGCCCCCGAACTGGCTCGAGATCGGCGTCAGGTAGTGCGAGACCGTGATCGACGCCGCCGCGATCACGATCAGGTAGTCGATCAGGATCGCCCAACCCGCGATGAAGCTGATCAGCTCGTTGAACGCGTGGCGCGCGAAGGTCGCCGACCCGCCCCGCTGCCTCAGCATCGCCCCGCCCTCGACGTAGGAGAGAGAGGTGAGCGCGAACATCAGCCCGGCCAGCAGGAAGATGACCGGCGTCAGCCCCAGCCCGCGGTCCGCCACCACCCCGATCGAGAAGTAGATCGAGAACCCCACCGCCGCCGAAGCCGCGGCATAGAGGAAGGGCACGCCCAGCCAGCGCCTCATCGTCAGGCTCCCCTCATCCGCGCGTCGAGAGGTACAGCCGACCCGAGCCGAGCACGATGAACAGCAGCCCGAACAGAACCCCGACGGCGAGCGGTCCCCCTCCACGAGCCACGGTGATCACGAGCATCGCGACGCCGAACCCGATGATCGTCACCGAGAAGATCCGGACGGCGAGCTGATAGCCCTCGTCCGCCGAGGGTCGCTTGTTCGGTCCCGTGGCTACAGGGCGATTATGGGGATGATCAGGATGGCGACGATGTTCGCCACCTTGATCATCGGGTTGATCGCCGGTCCGGCGGTGTCCTTGTAGGGATCCCCGACCGTGTCGCCGGTGACCGCGGCGGCGTGGGCCTCAGACCCCTTGCCCCCGAAGGCACCGTCCTCGATCAGCTTCTTCGCGTTGTCCCACGCGCCACCGCCTGCGGTCATCGAGATCGCCATGAACACCCCGACGACGATCGCTCCGATCAGCAGGCCGCCGAGCGCCTGGTAGGAGATCACCCCGACGACCAGCGGGACCACGATCGGGATCAGCGACGGCAGGATCATCTCCCGCTGGGCGGCGGCGGTCACGATGCTCACCGCGTGCCCGTATTCGGGCTTCTCCGTGCCCTGCATGATCCCCGGGTGTTCGCGGAACTGGCGGCGGACCTCCTCGACCACCCCGCCTCCGGCCCGTCCCACCGCCTCGATCGCCAGCGCCGAGAACAGGTAGACCATGATTCCGCCGAGCAGGAGCCCGATCAGCACGGGCGGGCTCGAGATCTCGAAGTTCAGCGCCTTGCTGCCCGCCTCCTGCTGGAGCTCGTGGGTGAACGCGTTGAAGAGAACGAGCGCGGCAAGCGCGGCGGAGCCGATCGCGTATCCCTTGGTGACCGCCTTGGTCGTGTTGCCCACGGCATCGAGGGGATCCGTGACATTGCGGACCTCCTCGGGCAGGTCCGCCATCTCGGCGATGCCGCCCGCGTTGTCCGTGATCGGCCCGAAGGCGTCCAGCGCCACGATCAGCCCGGTGAGGGACAGCTGCGCCATCACCGCGACGCCGATCCCGTAGATCCCCTGGCTGCCGCCGCCGGCGAGCTTCCAGGCTCCGAGGATCGCCAGCGCGAGGACCAGCACCGGCAGCGCCGTGGACTGGAAGCCCTGCGCGAGCCCCTGGATGATGTTCGTCGCGTGCCCGGTCTCCGACGCGCGCGCGATGGTCCGCACGGGCCGGAAGCGCGTCGATGTGTAGAAGTCGGTGAGCACGAAAAGCAGCGCGGTCACACCCACACCGATCAGACCGCACAGCCAGAGGTCGGCGACCGACGTGTTGCCGAGCCCTCCCCCGCCGAGCGGATCGTCCATCAACCACTTCGTGATCGGATAGAACGCCGCGGCCGAGAGCACAGCCGAGACGGCCAGTCCCCTGTACAGCGCCGCCTCGACGTTGCCCGTGCGCGTGCGAACCGAGAGCGCGCCGATGATCGAGGCGATGATCGCCACGGCGCCGATCGCCAGCGGGTAGATCGCGACCTCGCGGGTGAAGTCGGGGAACGTGATGACGCCGAGCAGCATCACCGCCACGGCGGTCACGGCATAGGTCTCGAACAGGTCGGCCGCCATGCCGGCGCAGTCGCCGACGTTGTCACCGACGTTGTCCGCGATGACGGCGGGGTTCCGCGGATCGTCCTCGGGAATCCCAGCCTCGATCTTGCCGACCAGGTCCGCGCCGACGTCTGCGGCTTTGGTGAAGATGCCGCCGCCAAGACGGGCGAAGACCGAGATCAGCGAGCCGCCGAAGCCCAGACCCACGAGCGCGTCGACCGCGTCCTTGTCTGAGAGGTCGGTGAAGATGAGCAGCGCGCCGAAGTACCCCGCGACTCCCAGCAGGGCGAGACCCACCACGAGCAGCCCCGTGACCGAGCCGCCCTTGAAGGCGATGTCGAGCGCCGGCGGGATACCGCCGCGAGCCGCCTCGGCCACCCGGGCATTGGCCCGCACGGAAAGGTTCATGCCGATGAACCCGGCCGCGCCGGAGAGCGTCCCCCCGATGATGAAGCCGATCGCGGTCTCGATGTTCTGCAGCGGGATCAGCAGGATCGCCACGACCACGCCGACCCCGGCGATGATCGTGTACTGGCGCTTCAGGTAGGCGCTCGCGCCCTCCTGGATCGAGCCGGAGATCTCCTGCATCGTCTCGTTACCCGGCGACTTGGCGAGCAGTCTCTGGGTCACGAGCAGTCCGTAGAGAACCGCCGCCGCCGAGCAACCGAGCGCGACAACGATTCCGTAATCGGTGAAGAAGTCAGTCAAGTGGGGCTCCCGTCAGTTTCGACCTGTTAGGCGCGGCGCGGCAGTCTACTTATTACGCCGGGCGCTCGGCCTGGCGCCTCTCAGGTCCCGGGCGGCGTCCAGAGACCCGAATCTCCCTCGCGCCTTCCGGAACTTCCCTGCTCAGGCGCCGGTTCCGATCCGGCGTCGTCCTCGCCATCATCGCCGGCCGGCCCCTCGCCGGCGTGCTTGGCGTAGAGCAGCTGCAGCTCGGAGATCGCCTGGCGCAGCTGCGGCTGCGACTCCGGATTCACCAGGTCGACGAGCGCCCGGGCGGCGTCGATCCCGACCTTCGCCTGATCCAGGTCTCGCTCCTCGTCCATCGCGATCCGTCTCGCCGAGAGATTGAGGATGCTGACCGCGCTCTGCAGCACCACATCCTCGACCCGCACCTTGCGGATCTCCTCCTCGAGCTGGGCGCGAAGCTCCTCTTCGCTCGGTGCCTCTCCCTCGGGGCCGGCGCCGGCCCCCTGCTGTTCCTCATCTGCCACTGACTGCTCC
>DASTAI010000243.1:0-8697 GCA_035712865.1 Solirubrobacterales bacterium | reverse complement strand
GGCCCCGAGAGCTTCAAGGGCATCGACATCATGCGCGCGGTGCGCTCGTTCGACCCGTGCCTGCCCTGCGGCGTGCACATGTACACCGGGAAGGGGAAGGTCAAGAAGGTCATGCACACTCCGACGGGCATGTCCTAGGCGGGGGCCGAGGAGGCATGGCGGCAGAGGACCTGATGTCCGCGGTGATCGACATGTACGGCCTGGGTCTGGCCCGGATCGTGGAGATCCTCGACTCGGAGGGGGGCGCGGCGGAGATCAAGCAGCGGCTGGTGGACGACGGGGTCGTCGCCAGCCTGATGCTGATCCACGACCTCTATCCAGTTGCGATCGAGGAGCGAGTGGCTGAGGCGCTGGACGACGTCAGGCCCTACATGGAGTCGCACGGAGGAAACGTGGAGCTGGTCTCCCTAGATGAGGGCGTCGCGCGCATCCGGCTCGAGGGCAGCTGCGACGGTTGCCCGGCCTCCTCGTCGACGCTCGAGCTGGCGATCAAGACCGCGCTCGAGGAGAGGGCACCCGACCTGCTGGGCATCGAGGTCGAGGGGATCGAGCAGGACCTGCTCGATCCCGTCGAGGTGACCGGCACTCCACTGCCCGTCGTGCAGGCGGCTGGCTCGAACAGAGCATCCGCCGTTCCGGCGCCGCCCGGATCCTCGGGCTGGCACGAGCTCAACGGCGAGCTCGACGGTCTCGGTGAGGATCAGCTCATCCTGATCGAGGTGGGCGGCACGTCGATCGTCGTCGCCAGGGTCGAGGGGTCCCTGCTCGCCTATCTCGACTCTTGCCCGAGCTGTCAGGGATCGATCGCGGGCGCCGAGCTGGACGAGGGGATGCTGGTGTGCCCGACCTGTGAACGACAGTACTTCCTGCCGAGGGCAGGGCGCTCGCTGGACGACGAGCGACTCCATCTCGGACCCGTTCCGCTGCTCGCCTCGGAGAGCGAGGGGGTGCGGGTGGCGCTGGCCCGATGAGCGGAAACGGGCGCGCCATCGGCGACGCGGTGGCCGCCCGGAGGCGGACCAACGTGATCGCGGGGCTGCGCGGCATGCGGCGCGGCGCGGAGCGCTCCGCCGGAGCGGGTACGGGCGGCGACGGAACCGGCCGCGAGGAAGAGCGGTGCGATCTGTGCGGGGTCGCAATCCCTTCCGAGCACGAGCACCTGCTTCATCTCGGCGAGCGGAGGATCCTCTGCGCCTGTGCGACCTGCTGGGCCCAGCGCTCGGGCGATCCAGAGCTGCGGCCGACCGGCAGCCGCGTGGCCTGGCTGGACGGCTTCGAGCTGCCCGACGAGCTCTGGGCGAGGCTCGAAGTGCCGATAGGTCTCGCCTTCTTCATGCGAAGCAGCTCGATCGGGGGGATGGTCGCCATGTACCCCAGCCCGGCCGGCGCCACCGAGTCCGAGCTCAAGCTCGATGCCTGGGAGGACCTGCGGGCCCTCAATCCCGAACTGGACTCGCTCGAGCCCGATGCGGAGGCGCTGGTCGTCAATCGGATCTCCGAGCCGGCCGCCTACGTGATCGCGCCGATCGACGAGTGCTACGGCCTGGTCGGCGCGATCAAGGCCAGCTGGGAAGGGATCTCGGGCGGAGACGCCATCGAGCGCGCCGTCCCCACCTTCTTCGCCCGTCTCCGCCAGCGCTCGCAGGAGCCGCGATGAGCGAACCGCTCGAGGAGATGGCCGGGCGCGCTGCTCCGCACCCGCGTCCGCCCGAGGTCGAGGCGGACACGGCGGAGCGGGGTGACGCGGAGACCTCCCGGAGGCCGGGCGAGCCGGGCCTGAAGCTCGTGATCGAGGGCGTCAGCGCCGTGGCGCATGCGGCCGCTCCCACGCTCCGGTTCAACCTGGGGGTGGACGACTCCTCGGGCCGGGAGATCTTCATGGCGGGTCTCAGCGTCCAGATCCAGATCGAGCCGGCCAAGCGCAGCTACGGCGATCAGGAGCGCGCGAAGCTGACCGAGCTGTTCGGCGATCCGCACCGCTGGACGACGACCGCGCAGCGGATGCATTGGACGAGCGAGAGCATGCTCCTCCCGTCGTTCGTCGGCTCGACGGCGGCCGAGATCGAGGTGCTCTGCAACTACGACGTGGAGCTGGCCGCGGCCAAGTACTTCCACTCTGTGGACGGCGGCGAGATCCCGCTCGCCTTCCACTTCAACGGGAGCATCTACTACGCCGGCGCCGAGGGGCGCCTGCAGGTGGTGCAGGTGCCCTGGGACACGACGGCTGACTTCAAGATGCCGGTGTCCGTCTGGCAGGAGATGATCGACTCCTATTACCCGTATCGGGGTTGGGTGCCCGTGCATCGGGACACCCTCGATGCGCTGCAGCGGCTGAAGGCGAGGCTGGGGGCGCCGACATTCGACGCAGCCGTCACCGGGCTGCTCGCGCGGGAGAGCCTCGATGAATAGCGCGATCGACGAGCTGGTCCGCTCCCTGCTCTACGAGGGCTATGCGCTCTACCCCTACACCCCCGGGGTGAAGAACGCGACCCCGACACCGTTCGGGATCGTCTATCCGCCGAGCTACGCGAAGGCGCAGCCCGCGGCGTTCGCGATGCTGAGGCTCGAGGCGGTTCTCGAGGGCGGCCCGGACGCTGCGGTGACCGGCACCGTGCTCTTCCTGCAGTCGACGGGCGAGCGCCACGAGGCGGCCGAGCGCGCGCTCGAGCTCGGCCCGGTGTCGCTGGTGGAGCTCGCTCGAGGAGTGCTCCGCGAGACCTTCGCCCTGCCGATGGCGGGAGGGGCCGAGCTTCGCGGCCGGGTCGCCATGCGGGCCGAGCCGCTCTCCCCGAGCCTCGCCAGGCTGCGCCTCTGCGTCCACAACGAGACCGAGATGGCCGGGGATGCGGAGACGGTCTCGCGCGGGGAGGCGCTTCGCCACAGCCTGATCTCGACTCACCCACTGCTCGAGGTCGAGGGAGGGCGTTTCATCTCGCCGCTCGAGCGCGAGGGGGAGCAGGGCGAGGCCGTGCTCGCGAGCGAGCCGGTCAACACCTTCCCCGTGCTGGTCGGGGAGGAGGACAGGGCCGTGCTCGGAGGGGCGATCGTCCTTCCGGACCATCCCGAGCTCGCTCCGGAGAGCCTCGGCAACCTCTTCGACAACACGGAGATCGAGGAGGCGCTGCTGCTCCACGTCCAGACGCTCTCCGATGACGAGCGGGAGGAGATTGCCGGGCAGGACCCGGCGGTCCGGGAGATGATCGAGAGGGCCGAGGCGACCACCGGGGACGAGATCCTCGGACTGCATGGCCGGCTGACCTACACCGAGCCCGAGGCCGATGAGGCGAGGTCGACGAACGGCGGCCCGCCGGAGCCTCCCCCTGGCCTCGATGAGATCCAGGGCGAGAGGGAGATCGCGGCCGCCGGGACGACGGTCCGGCTCGGCGACAAGATCGTGCTCCGGCCCGGGACCGAGGGTGACGTCTACGACAAGATCCTCGACGGCCGCACGGCGACCGTCGAGCGCATCTACCGCGGCTACGACGAGCGGATCTACCTGGGCGTGACCGTCGACGATGACCCCGGACAGGAGCTCCTGCGGGAGACCGGGCGCTTCCTCTTCTTCTTCGCCGACGAGGTGGAGCCGGTGCCCAGATGAGCGAGCACCTCGAGCACGATCCCCAGATGCCCGATGTTTCCGAGCTCACGGAGCCGGACTTGCCCGATATGGAGAAGCAGATCCTCGTCGCCGGGGTGGGCAACGCCTGGCTCGGTGACGACGGCTTCGGCGGGCACGTGGTCAAACGGCTGCTCGAGATGAAAGTTCCTCACGGTGTCCAGGTGCAGGACTTCGGCTCCGGGGGGCTCGACCTTGCCTACGAGGTCATGCGCGGCTATCACGCGATGGTCCTGGTCGACGTGAGCCAGCAGGGCGGCGATCCGGGAGACGTCTACGTGATCGAGCCGGATCCGGCCGAGATCAAGCCCATCGAGGACGGCGAGGCGATCAGCCCGCACGGCATGGATCCGCAGACGGTCCTGCGCTTCGTCAAGACCGTGCACGGGTGGCCGGGGAAGGTGGTGGTCGTGGGATGCGAGCCGGCCGACGTCGAGAATGTCGCGCTCGAGCTCTCGGAACCGGTGAAGGCGGCCGTCGATCGCGCCGCGGCCGTGGTGCTCGAGGAGCTCAACAAGCTCCAGTCCGACGCCGCCTACGAGCCGAGCTTGGATGATTGATTCCACGACCATGCACGCCTGGATGACACGCGTCGCCGTCGCATCTCGTCGTCCTCGGGCTCGCCCTTGCCGCCAGCAAGGGCTTCGCCCTGCGTCCCCCGACCTGCTCGGCCACGCGCGTCCCCAGGCGCGCAGCGCCGTGGCATCAATCATCTGATGCACGAGCTGTCGCTGGCGACAGGCATCGTCGAGACGGTCATCCGGCACGCGGACGGGCGACCGGTCACCTCGGTCGAGATGCGGATCGGCACGCTGCGGCAGGTCGTCCCCGAGTCGCTGGACTTCTACTTCGGCATCTGCTCGAAGGACACGCTCTGCGAGGGTGCCGCGCTCGAGCAGGAGATCATCCCGGCGCGGATTCGCTGTCGGGCCTGCGGCGAGGAGCGGCAGCTGTCCGAGCCGGACTTCCGCTGCCGCTCGTGCGCGGGCACGGACGTGGAGGTTGTGGCCGGAACCGAGTTCGAGGTCGACTCGATCGAGGTGACCGAGGAGATCGCAAACGACCAGGAGGAGGCGGGATGCATCGCACCAAGGTGAAGATCGCCGAGGACGCCCTCGATGCGAACACGACGATCGCCGAGGCGAACCGGCACGACTTCGATCACGCGGGAGTGCGAGTCGTCAACCTGATGTCGGCTCCCGGGGCGGGGAAGACGACCCTGCTGGAGGCCACGATCCCGGAGGTGGACGCGCGTGTGGGAGTCCTCGAGGGCGACGTGGCGGGCTCGATGGACGCCGACCGGATCGCGCAGCTGCACGTGCCGGTCGTCCAGCTCAACACCGATGCGGGATTCGGCGGCGAGTGCCACCTCGACGCCAACATGGTCCGCACGGCACTGCCCGGATTCGAGCTGCACGACATCGATCTGCTGGTGATCGAGAACGTCGGCAACCTCGTCTGCCCGGCGGAGTTCCGGGTGGGAGAGGACGCGAGGGCGATGATCTGCTCGGTCGCGGAGGGCGAGGACAAGCCCCTCAAGTACCCGCTCATGTTCCGTGCCTGCGAGCTGGTCGTGGTGAACAAGATCGACCTGATCCCCCATCTGGACTATGACCTGGAGAAGCTGCGCTACAACCTCGAGTCCGTCAATCCCGAGGCCGAGGTGATCGAGTGCAGCGCCCGGAAGGGGGAGGGAACCGCGGCGTTCGCGCAATGGATGTCGGCGGTGGCGGCGAGGGAGGCCGCCGCGGTTTGACCGTCGCGGCCGCAGGGCGGCTGGACTCCCTGCTCGCTGAGAGAACCGAGGCCAATCGAGCCTTCTTCGAGGGGCGCTCGGAGGACGTGGCGCGGTGCTGTCACCTCATGGCCGAGCGCTTCGCACGCGGCGGCCGGCTGGTCGCGCTGGGATCGTCCCCCGCCGCCAGGTCCGATGTGCGCCACGTCGCGGTTGAGTTCGTCCACCCCGTGATCGTCGGCAAGCGCGCCCTGCCCGCGATCGGCCTCTCGCGCGAGGGGGGCTCGCTGAGGACCCAGGCCGACCTGATCGCCGAGCCGGACGACATCGCGATCGCCTTCGGCACGGATGAGGCGGACGCGGCGGAGACGGTCGAGGCGCTGGCCCTCGCGAAGGGACGGGGGTGCCAGACGATCTCCTTCTCACCCTGTGGCGCCGAATGGGAGTTCGAGCCGCCGTCGGAGGACCCATTCGTGCGGCAGGAGCTCGCCGAGACGCTCTATCACGTGCTCTGGGAGCTGGTCCACGTTTTTTTCGAGCATCGCGGCCTGCTGGAGGGGCGCGAGGCTGGTCCCGTCCACGACACCGGCGCCTCCAGCTTCCTCTACCCGTTCCTCTCCGAGGGCGAGACCGGGCTCGAGGAGGTGATCGAGGACGTCCGCTCGAACGTCGTGATGAAGGCCGAGGAGGTCGGCGAGCTCAGGGAGCGGACGATCACCGGGTCCAGGGAGGTTCTGGTGAGTGCCGCCGAGACGCTGCGCTCGGCCTTCGACCGTGGTGGCAAGGCCTTGGTCTTCGGCAACGGCGGCTCGGCCACGGACTCCATGGATCTAGTCGCCGACCTGCGCGCCGCGCCGCAGGGGTGGCCCGCGCGCCGCGCGATCGACCTGACCGAGGATCCGTCGATCCTCACCGCCATCGCCAACGACATCGGCGTGGAGGCGATCTTCCTGCGGCAAGTGATCGCCTACGGCCGGGAGGGAGACGTGGCGATCGCGATCTCCACGAGCGGCAACTCCGTCAACCTGATCGAGGCGCTCGGCGAGGCGAGGAAGCGAAACCTCGCGACCATTGCGCTCGTCGGCTACGACGGAGGGCGCGTGGCGGACGAGGATCTCGCGGATCACGTCATCGTCACGCCCTCCCAGCACATCCCGCGGATCCAGGAGGCGCAGGCGAGCGCGTACCACGCGCTGCGTGAGCTGATCGAGCTGAGATGAGAGTCGGAGCTCGGCAGCGGCTGCGCGTGCGGGTGGAGGGCACCGTCCAGGGTGTCGGCTTCCGCCCGTTCGTCTACAGGCTCGCCACCGAGCTGGGCCTGGCCGGCTGGGTCCTGAACGATTCGCGCGGGGTGCTGATCGAAGCGGAGGGGGAGCGGGAGGCGCTCGAGGCGATGCTGGAGCGGCTCCGAACCGAGCCGCCTCCACTGGCGATCGTCGAGCGTGTCGCGGAGGAGGCCGTGGCCGTCACCGGGCAGCTCTCGTTCACGATCACGGAGAGTGCCGAGGGTGGCGAAGCCGAGGCGGCCGTCTCTCCCGACATGGCCACCTGCGAGGACTGCCTGGCCGAGCTGTTCGACCCCAGCGATCGGCGCCACCGCTACCCGTTCATCAACTGCACCAACTGCGGCCCACGTTTCACGATCGTCAGGGGCGTTCCCTACGACCGCCCATTGACGACGATGGCCTCATTCGAGATGTGCGAGCTCTGCCGGGCGGAGTACGAGGACCCTCTCGATCGCCGCTTCCACGCCCAGCCGAACGCCTGCCCCGTCTGCGGTCCGTCGCTGCGCCTGGTCGATCCCGCCGGGCGTCCCCTCGCCGACGGCACCGAGGGGGCACTCGAGGCGGCCGTGCTCGCCATCGCCGAGGGCAGGATCGTCGCGGTCAAGGGTCTCGGCGGCTATCACCTCGCCTGTCGAGCGGACGACGAGGCGGTCGTGGCCGAGCTGCGGTCGCGCAAGCACCGCGAGGACAAGCCGTTCGCGCTGATGGCGCCCAGCGCCGAGGCCGCCCTGGAACTCGTCGAGCTCGACGACGCGGTCGGGGCCCTGCTCGCGTCTCGCGAACGCCCCATCGTCCTCGCCTCGCGCCGGCCGGACGCCTCGGTGGCTCAGTCCGTGGCGCCCAGGTCCCGCGAGCTCGGGGTGATGCTCCCCTATTCGCCGCTCCACCACCTGCTGCTCGCCGATGCCGGGGTGGTCCTGGTGATGACGAGCGCCAATGTCTCCGACGAGCCCATCGCCTATCGGGACGAGGACGCCCTGGAGCGCCTCGCGCGGATCGCGGACGTCTTCCTGATCGGTGACCGGCCGATCGAGACGCGGACCGACGACTCGGTGGTGCGAGTCGTTTCCGGCCGGCCCCTGTTCCTGCGCCGCTCCCGCGGCTACGTGCCCCGTGACCTGCCGCTCCGGGCGCCGAGGCCGATACTGGCCTGCGGGGCCGAGCTGAAGAACACGTTCTGCCTCGCCAAGGGGGAGCGGGCCTGGGTCGGCCACCACATCGGCGACCTCAAGAACTACGAGACGCTGCGCTCGTTCACAGAGGGGATCGAGCACTTCGAGACGCTCTTCGCCGTCTCGCCCGAGCTGGTGGCCCACGACCTCCATCCGGAGTACCTATCGACCAAGTACGCACTCGAACGCGACGGCGTCGAGACGGTCGGCGTTCAGCACCATCACGCCCATCTGGCGGCCTGCCTCGCCGAACATCGAGAAGCCGGTCCGGCCGTCGGCGCGATCTTCGACGGGACGGGCTATGGGCCGGACGGCACGGTGTGGGGAGGAGAGCTCCTGGTGGGGGACAGACGCGACTTCCGGCGTGGCGGCCGGCTCCACGCCGTGCGCATGCCCGGCGGCGAACGGGCGATCAGGCAACCCTGGCGAATGGCCTGCTCGTGGCTTTCGGAGACGCTCGGGGAGCAGCCGCCGATCCCGCCGACAATCGCCGAGAGCGTGTCCGAGGACGACTGGGGGAAGGTCGCCGACCTGGCGAGGAGCGGGCTCGCTTCGCCGGTGACGACGAGCGTGGGACGCCTCTTCGACGCGGTGGCCGCGCTCTGCGGGATCCGTGCGGACGTGAACTACGAAGGGCAGGCCGCCGTGGAGCTGGAGGCGGCCGCGGATCCGGCGGTCCGGGGCGCCTACCCGCTGCCGGGCGTGGAGCTGCTCGATGCAAGGGAGATGTTGACCGCGCTGCTCGCCGACCTCGGCGCCGGCGTGCCGGTTCCCGAAGTCGCCACGAAGTTCCACAACTCGGTGGCCGAGGGCACCGCCCATGCCTGTGCCGAGCTGGCGCGGGCCGACGGGATCGAGCTCGCCGTCCTCTCCGGCGGCGTCTTCCAG
>DASTAI010000242.1:0-2900 GCA_035712865.1 Solirubrobacterales bacterium | reverse complement strand
AGCCCGTGCTTCATCGGGATCGTGTTGTCCCGTTCTCCCCAGACGATCAGGGTGGGCAGCTCGCCGAGCAGGTAGAGCCGGTCCACCGCGCTGACGTGCTGCCCGCGGACGTCGATCACCGAGCGCAGCGTCTGCAGGAAGGCGTGGCGCGCGGCGGCGTCGCCCAGTGGCCGCATCGCGCGGCCCACGGCCTGCAGGTAGACCCCCCGGCGGCTGCCCCGAGCGCGCATCCGCTCGCCTGCCCGATCGAGGGCGGCCCGCACCCGCCGGTTGGCGACGAGCCAGATTCCGGTGGCGGCGCCCGGCAGGGCGGCGCCGCGGAGCATCGGGCTCACCTCGTGGCCGAGGCCGCCGCTCGAGATCAATCCGAGGCGCTCGACCCTCTGGGGGAACTGGTAGAAGAACTGCATCGCGATCCCGCCCCCGAGGGAGTGGCCGACGATCGTGGCCCGCTCGATCCCGATCGTCGTCAGCAGGTCGCGGATGCTGCATGCATGGGCGCCGAGGGAGTAGTCGCCGCGGACCGCGGCGGAATCGCCATGGCCGAGCAGGTCCGGGGCGATGACCGTGTAGCGGTCGGCCAGCCGCAGCGCGACCTGCTCCCAGTGCCGAGACGAGTTGACCATCCCGTGGATCAGGACGACCGGCGGGCCGTCGCCGGCGATCCGGTAGATCACCGGGTGGCCGTGGAGCTCGATCTCCCACTCGTCGAAGAGCCGGTCCTGCATGGACTCACCCTACGGGACGGGTTCGTCCCCGAAACGAGACCGACCGCCAAATCCTTTGGCGGTCGGTCTTTGCAAACAGGCCCCGTCAGGACGGGCAGGGGTACGTCTCGGGGGCCTTACTTGGGGGGTATGTAGTGGAACCAGGCGACGGGAGGCGCCTTGCGGCAAACGCCCGGTCCCTATGAGCCGAGAGGTGGTGGTGGGCGTCCGGCCCAGCACCAGTTCTCCCGACCCAGCCAGTATCGAACTGTCACCAGTATTAGGCAATACCCAAAATTAGGGTGATTGGACGCATTGGTACCGGGCGGCCAACCGGGCGCTCAAACAGGTGCCATTGCGGCCGAAAGCGCGCTTCCGTGGAGGAGGTCGAGCTCGGAGACCTCGACCTCCTTGACCTTGAAGGCGCGCATCACCTGCACCAAGATGACGGTGCCCGCGACAATCGTCGGCGCTCGTCCGGGGTGCAATCCGGGGACCCGCAGCCGCTCGGCGAGCGGGAGGCATGAGAGCCGGCTCAGCATTCGCTGGATCGTGCGCAGCCCGAGGCGGTAGCCGTGGACCCGTCCGGGGTCATACGGCTCCAGCCCCTGGTCGATCGCGGCGAGCGAGGTCGGCGTGCCCGCGACCGCGATCGCGCGCGCGGGCTGGGCGTCTGGCCGGGAAGCGGTCGCCCGCTGGATCTGAATGCGGATGTCGGCCGCCAGGTCCTCGAGCTCGTGGGGATCGGGCGGGTCGCTGGTGAGGTGGCGCTCGGACTGGCGGATCGTCCCAGCCTGCAGCGAGGTGTGAAAGCCGACGTTGGGGCCCGAGCCCACGATCAGCTCGGTCGAGCCGCCGCCGATGTCGAAGACGAGGGTCGACTCCTCGGCCGGCCGGTGGGAGGTGGCGCCGAGATAGGTCAGGTTCGCCTCCTCCTTGCCCGTCAGCAGGCGCGCGTCGAGACAGAAGCGCTCGCGCAGCTCGGCGATGAAGGCGTCACCGTTGACCGCGTCGCGGACGGCGCTCGTGGCGATCGCCATGACGCGTTCGGCGCCCATCTCCTCGTAGCGCGACTTGTAGTCGGCGATCACGGTGCAGACGTCGTCGACGGCGTCCGTGCAGATCACACTGGTGTGATCGACGCCGCGGCCCATGTTGGTGACCGTCGTGCGACGCTCGATCTCGGTGACGGCGTTGTTCTCGACGTCGCCGATCAGCAGCCTGGTTGAGTTTGTCCCGATATCGACTACGGCGACGCGCAAAGCGGCATCCCATCCCTCCGATCCCTACTCCCACTCACGGTCGCGCATCCTAGCTCGCAAAGGGGCGGGCGCAAAGGATCTCGCTTGTAAATCCATTCGGAGGCGAGCTAAAATCGTCGGACCGACGCGGGGTGGAGCAGTCTGGTAGCTCGTCGGGCTCATAACCCGAAGGTCGCGGGTTCGAATCCCGCCCCCGCTACTACCGAAGCCCTCGTCTACTGGAAGCCGGAAAGCCCTGCGAGGGGCCTCAAATTGCTCCAGACGGACGGGGGCTTCGGCCGTTCCCAGGTCAGCGCCGCGCCGGAGGGTGCGTCCCCCAGTCGGGGAACTCGACGTCGCCGTCGTGGGTGACCTGCCGCAGGCAGGTCCCGTCGGCATTCACGGTATAGAGGTCGCCGCCCTCCCCGAACCCCGGGGTCGTCAGCCGGAACAGGATCTTCCTGCCGTCGGGCGACCACACTGCATCGGCGCAGCCGCGGGCGGCGGGGTCGGCGTTCGAGCCGCCGCAGAGCGACTGCGGAAGCGGGACCTGACGCAGTCCGCTGCCGTTGCTGTGAACGATCCAGATCGTGCTATGGACGTCGGAGCCGGCCGGTCGCCAGGAGAAGACGATTTCATTGCCCTTTGGCGACCATGATCCGGGCGAGGTGCAGCAGGGCACGATCTTGCGCGTCCCGCTGCCGTTGGTCTTGAGGACATACAGGCCGGCGTTGTCGAAGAGGAGCTGGTGGTTGTCGTCGAAGACGGGCTGGAAGTGGCTATAGACGAGGTTGGTGTCGTCGGGTGAGTAGTCGCCGGGGTCATCCTCAATCGTGGCGTCGGTGGTGAGCCGCCGCAGGCCGCCCCCGTCGGAGGTGCGCAAGCTGTAGATGCCGTTGAGACTTGGGTCCGTCTGCCCGAACCCTGAGCAGGCCAGCCGCTGGAAGTCAGG
>DASTAI010000241.1:0-10011 GCA_035712865.1 Solirubrobacterales bacterium | reverse complement strand
TGCGGTGACATCTTCGAAGCCGGCGATCATCCGCAGGGTGGTCGTCTTGCCGCACCCGCTCGGGCCGAGCATCGTGAAGAACTCGCCCTCGGCGATGTCGAGGTCGATCGCGTCGACCGCCGTCAGCTCGCCGAAGCGCTTCGTGACCGAGGTGAGGACGACGCAGGGAGCCTTACTCGTGACGTCCTCCATCAGACCGGCACCACGAGGACCGGGGTCTTGGCCCGCTCCACGCCCTTGGCGGTGACCTGCTCGCCGAGTTCCTCGACCGCCTCGCGTTGTGCGCGCACCTCGCCGCCGCCGTATCCGCCTGGCGCATAGCCGAAAACGATCACGATCGAGCCATAGTAAGCCGCCGCGATCAGCAGCATCGGGATGAACGAGACGAGCAGCACGGCGGGCGCGTGGAACCCCATTCCCTGGACGGCGACGATGAAGCCGAGCGTCGCCGCGAGGCTGTAGCCCGGCGCCGTCGAGGCCACGCCGATGACCAGATTGGACAGGTAGCCGATCGCCCCGGCCTTCAGTCCCTTGTCACCCTCCTTCGCGCCGCCAGGGGTGCCCTGCGCTGCAATCGTCGCGCTCTCCAACTGTCTCCTCTCCGCAGTCCCCGCCGTCCTCATCGGAGTCCGGAGGGCCGCGCCGGGCCCGGATTGGCCGCCGCGGATGCCCGAGCGTAAGAAGCACGACGAATCGTCGCAAGTGGCGAAAGCCCTAAAACTCAGAACCGGGCTTGTACATGCTGTATAAGCGGTAGCAGGCTGATTTCACACAATTCCGCTTGTAGCCCCGAGGACCTCGGGGTAGCGTTGTACGGGGAGGCTAGAGAGAACGGAGGAGACGGATGGCAGCACCGACCAGCGCCCCGGAAACGGCACAGGCTGACGCGAGCGCGCTTCAGGAGCAGGCACGGCGGCATCTGTGGATGCACTTCACCCGGATGGGCTCGTTCGGGGCCGACCACGAGGTCCCGATCATCGTCAAGGGAGACGGCTGCTACGTCTGGGACGACCACGGCAACCGCTATCTCGACGGCCTCTCGGCCCTGTTCTGCGTCAACGCCGGTCACGGCCGCTCCGAGCTCGGCGACGCGATGGCGGCCCAGGTCCGCGAGCTCGACTTCATCACCGTCTGGAGCTACGCGCATCCCCGCGCGATCGAGCTCGCCACTCGGATCGCCTCGCTCACGCCGGGCGACCTGAACCACGTCTTCTTCACCAACAGCGGCTCGGAGGCGGTCGAGTCCGCAATCAAGCTGTCCCGCGCCTATCACCGCGCGAGGGGCAACGGCCGGAAGACGAAGCTGATCGCCCGTGAGATCGCTTACCACGGGACGACCCTGGGCGCCCTCTCGGCGACCGGCATCCCGGCGCTGCGGACGGCCTTCGAGCCCCTCGCCCCGGGGGGCATCCACGTCCCCAACACGCTCAACTATCGCTGGCCCGCCGAGCGGGACCCGCTCTGGGCGGCCGACCAGATCGAAGAGGCGATCCAGTTCGAGGATCCCGAGACCGTCGCCGCCGTCATTCTGGAGCCGCTTCAGAACGCCGGCGGCTGCATCACGCCACAGGCGGGCTACTTCGACCGGGTCAGGGAGATCTGCGACCGGTACGACGTCCTGTTGATCTCCGACGAGGTGATCTGCGCCTGGGGACGCCTCGGCGAGTGGTTCGGCTGCCAGCGCTACGGCTTCCAGCCCGACCTGATCACCGTCGCCAAGGCGCTGACGAACGCGAACATCCCGATGGGCGGGCTGATCGCCTCGGATCGCGTCTACGAGCCCTTCGGGCAGGACACCGCGATGTTCGCCCACGGCTCCACCTTCGCCGGCCATCCGGTCGCCGCCGCGGCGGCGATGGCCAACCTCGACATCTTCGAGCGCGAGGATCTCATCGGCCACGTTCGTGCCAAGGAGGACGAGTTCCGCGATGCCCTCGAGTCGCTCTACGACATCCCGATCGTCGGGCACGTGCGCGGCGACGGTTACTTCTACGCAATCGAGCTGGTCAAGGACCAGGAGACGAAGGAGTCGTTCAACAGCGAGGAGTCCGAGAGCCTGCTGCGCGGATACCTCTCCGGCGAGCTCTACCGGCGCGGGCTGATCTGCCGCGCCGACGATCGCGGTGACCCGGTCGTCCAGTTCTCGCCGCCGCTGATCGCCGATACGGAGCAGTTCGAGGAGATCGTGGAGGCCCTTCGCCCGACCCTCGAGGAAGCATCCCGGCGCATAGGGCACTGATGCTCACCATCGAGAGCCTCACCTCCGAGCTCGGCCTCAACGTCGCGGCTGGAAGTGCGGCCGCGACCGAGCGGGAGATCCGCTGGGTTCACATCACGGAGCTGCTCGATCCGACTCCCTGGCTCTCGGGGGGTGAGCTCCTGCTCACGACGGGGATCCCGCTGGAGAACGCCGAGAAGCAGCGCAAGTTCGTGCGGCGACTCGCGGACGCCGGCGTGGCCGGCCTCGGGTTCGGGACCGGCTTCGACCACAAGCGGATTCCCAAGTCGCTGATCGCGGAGGCCGACGCGTGCGAGTTCCCCGTCTTCGAGGTCCCGTACGAGACGCCGTTCATCGCGATCACCGAGGCCGCCTTCAGCCGCCTGGTGAACGAGCAGTACGACGTGCTCTCCCGCGGCATCGCGGTGAACGAGCGCCTCGAGCGGCTGGTGCTGCAGGGCGGCGGCCTCAACGAGATCGCCCGCGAGATCGCCGCTGCCGTTGGGGGCAGCTCCGTCGTGCTCGACGCCCGGGGTGAGGTCCTGGCGAGCGGTGGCCGCAAGCTCCCCGAGTATCTGGTCGAGGCGATCCGCGAGGAGGTGCAGCCCCGCGGCACCGCCGCGGCTCCGTTCGTGCCGAGCCACACCGACCTACGGGGCCGGGCGCTGGCGCACCCGGTTTCCCCGCGTCCGGGCTCGACCGAGGCCTGGCTGGTGGTGGTGCGGCGCTCCGGGGAGCTCGGTGACTTCGAGCGGCTCTGCGTACAGCAGGCGGCGATCGTCGTCGCGCTCGAGCTGATGCGCGAACGGGTGGCCAGGGAGACCGAGCGGCGGCTCTCCGGCGAGGTGCTGGCGGCCACGCTCTCGGGCCGGCTCGCTGCCGACGACGTCCGCGACCGCCTCGCTCCATTCGGGATCGGGGAACGCGCGTTGGTCCTCGCCTTCGAGGTGGCTGACGCCGCGACTGCCGAGCCCACCCTCGGCGAGTTTCTCTCCGCCCAGAACCGTCCCGCGGTGGTGGCGCCCCATGCGGCCGGGCGCCGCGAGCTGCTCTGCGCCATCGTCGACGGCGGCAAGGGCGATCCGCTGGACCTCGCGGTCAGGGCGCGCTCGGCGCTCGAAACCGTTCACGGCCCCACCCGAGCCGCCACCAGCCGCTCGCTGCCCACTGAGCGGGTGCGCCACTCGTTTCATGAGGCCCGCTGCGCGCTCGAGGCGACCGGCTTCGCAAACGGCTCCGCGCCCGAGGTCGCCTCGCACCGCGACCTCGGGGCGTTCACGCTCTTGCTCTCGGTGCAGGACACGGAGGCGCTCCGTCTCTACTGCGAGTCGGTGCTCGGCCCGATCGAGGACTCGGACGAGCGCTATGCCGGTGAGCTGCTGCGCTCCCTGGAGGCATACATCGACCGCAACGGGCACTGGGAGCGGGCGGCAGGCGACTGCTACTGCCACCGGCACACCCTCCGCTACCGGATCAAGCGGATCGAGGAGCTGACCGGACGGGATCTGAGCCGCGCCAACGACCGGGTCGAGCTCTGGCTGGCGCTGCGCGCGAGGGAGCTGATCGCGTGAGGGTCGCGATCCTCGGCGCCGGCGGGACGATCGCACCGGCGATCGTCCGCGATCTGGCCGACTCGGAGGAGGTCAGCGCGATGCGGCTGCTGGACGTCGACCTGCGCCGCGCAGAGGAGGTCGCGATGGAGCACGGCGGCGGCAAGGCGCAGGCCCGCCAGGCCGACGCCACCCGCGATCTGGCCGAGCAGCTGGAGGGGATGGAGGTGCTCGTCAACTCCGCGGCCTACCGGATCAACCTCGCAGCGATGGGGGCCTGTCTCGAAGCCGGCTGTCACTACATGGACCTCGGAGGGCTCTACCACGTCACCGCGGAGCAGCTGAAGCTCTCGCCCAAGTTCGAGCAGCGCGGGCTCCTGGCGCTCCTCGGGATCGGCTCGGCGCCCGGCAAGACGAACCTGCTCGCGGCGCGCGCGGCGCGCGAGCTCACCGGCGCACCGACCTCGATCTCAGTTCTGGCTGCGGGCCGGGACCTCGACCCGCCCGAGGGGGCGAGCTTCCCCTACGCGGTTCAGACGCTGTTGGACGAGATCACGATGCCGCCGATGGCCCTGATCGACGGCAAGGCGCGGGAGCTCGAGCCGCTGCAGCCTGGCCCGACCGCCGAGTTCGGCGACCCCATCGGCGAGGGCGAGACGATCTTCACCCTCCATTCGGAGGTGCTCACGTTCGGCGACAGCTTCGGCGCGCAGAACGTGACATTTGCGCTCTCGCTGTCACCCAAGGTGCTCGAGAGTCTCAAGGAGCTGCGGGGGGCGAGCGAGGAGCGGATTGCCGAAGTTGCGCGCTCTGCTTCGCCCCCCTCAGCAAACACAGTCTCGGTCCACATCGTCGAGATGACGGGCGAGGACAACACGATCCGGGCTCGCAGCGTGACCCCGCCCCACGAGAGCTGGGGCCTGGGCGGCGGCATCGTCTCGACCGCGACGCCTGCCGCCGCCGCGGTCAGGCTCTTCGCGCGAGGCTCGATCGAGCGGCGCGGCGCGTTGCCGCCCGAGAGCTGCATCGACCCCGACGAGATGTTCGCCGAGCTCGAGGGGCGCGGGATCCGCTTCGATTTCGCGAGCGGGCCCGCCGAGGCGAGCGATCCCCTGGCGAGCAAGGTGGGGAGATGAGGGTCGGAGTCCCAACGGAGATCAAGGAGGACGAGTACCGCGTCGCCCTGACTCCCGCGGGAGCTCGAGAGCTCCGCGAGCACGGACACGAGGTCCTGCTCCAGGCCGGGGCCGGAGAGGGCAGCGCGATCCCCGATGACGAGTACCTCGCGCAGGACGCGCAGATCCTGCCCGACGCCGCCTCCGTCTTCGAGCAGTCGGAGATGGTGCTCGGCGTCAAGGAACCGCAGCCCGGCGAGGTCGAGATGCTGGGCCCCGACCAGACTCTGTTCACCTACCTTCACCTGGCCCCGGCGCCCGAGCTGACCAAGGCGCTGCAGGAGACGGGTGCCACCTGCGTCGCCTACGAGACCGTCGAGGACGCGCAGGGCCGGTTGCCGCTGCTCGCCCCGATGAGCGAGGTCGCAGGGAAGATCGCGACCCAGGCCGGTGCCTTCTTCCTCGAGAAGCCGCTCGGCGGGCGCGGCATCCTGCTCGGCGGCGTCCCGGGCGTTGCGCCGGCGAACGTGATGGTCATCGGCGGTGGGGCCGTCGGGATGCACGCCGCCTTCATCGCGATCGGCATGGAGGCCGATGTCTTCGTCTACGACGTCTCGATCGACAAGCTCCGCGAGCTCGACGTCGCCTTCGGCGGCCGTGCCTCGACGGTCTTCTCGTCCACCCTGTCGATCGAGGAGATGCTGCCGCGGGCCGACCTGGTGATCGGAGCCGTGCTCGTGCACGGCGCGAAGGCGCCCTACGTCGTGCGACGGGATCAACTCAAGCTGATGCGGAAGAACGCGGTCCTGGTCGACGTCGCGATCGATCAGGGCGGCTGCTTCGAGACCTCGCATCCGACCACCCATCGCGACCCTGTCTTCGAGGTCGACGGCATCACCCACTACTGCGTCGCAAACATGCCGGGTGCGGTTCCGATCACGTCGACGTTCGCACTCACCAACGCGACGCTTCCCTATGTCCTGGCCCTTGCGGATCACGGAGTCGCCGAGGCGGCCCGCCGCGACCCGGGCCTGAGGCTGGGAATCAACGTCGCCGCAGGAGCAGTCACCCATCCAGCCGTCGCGGAAGCAGTCGGCATCGAGTACACCCCAGTGGAGGACGTGCTCGGAACAAAGCAGAAAGTCTGACCAAGGAGGTCGATCAAGTTGAGCATGTACGCGGTCGTTAACCCAGCCACCGGCGAGAAGCTTGAGGAGTACCCGGAGATCTCGGACGCCGACCTCGACGCCGCTATCGCCAAGGCCTGGGAGGCGCGTGACGCGCTCAGCTCACTCTCCGCTGCGGAGCGCGCCGAGAAGATCAAGCGCGTCGGCGAGCTTCACCTCGAGCGACGTGAGGAGCTTGCCGCCATCATCGTCAAGGAGATGGGCAAGCCCATGGAGCAGGCCCTCGGCGAGGTCGACTTCTGCGGCGACATCTACGGGTACTACGCCGACCATGCAGAGGACTTCCTCAAGGACGAGCCGATCGAGTTGCTTGCGGGCGAGGGCACGGCGGTGATCCGCCGCTCGCCGATGGGGCCGTTGCTCGGGATCATGCCCTGGAACTTCCCCTACTACCAGGTGGCCCGCTTCGCGGGACCGAACCTGATCGCCGGCAACCCAATCCTGCTGAAGCCGGCCCCTCAGTGCCCGGAGTCCGCGGCGGCGATCCAGAAGATCTACGACGACGTCGGCCTCCCGGCGGGCGCGTACCAGACGATCCTCGCGACGCACGAGCAGATCGCCGAGAAGGTGATCCCCGACCCGCGCGTACGCGGTGTCTCGGTCACCGGCTCCGAGCGGGCCGGCGCCGCCGTCGCCGAGGTCGCCGGACGGAACCTGAAGAAGGTGGTACTCGAGATGGGAGGCTCCGACCCGTTCATCGTCCTCGCCACCCAGAACCTCGACGAGGTCGTCGAGTCTGCGGTGGAGGCGCGCCTCGACAACACGGGCCAGTCGTGTAACGCCGCGAAGCGGTTCATCGTCATTGACGAGCTCTATGACGACTTCCTCGCGAAGTTCACGGAGAAGATGAAGGAGGTGGAGCCCGGCGATCCGGCCCAGGACTCGGCGATGGGGCCGCTCTCGTCGTCGACCGCGGCAGAGCGCCTTCAGGATCAGATCGACCGCGCGAAGGCCCAGGGCGCCCAGGCCGTTCTCGACGGCGAGCGGAAGGACAACTTCTTCGGCACGACGATCCTCACGGGTATCAGCCCCGAGAGCGACGCCTACCGGGAGGAGTTCTTCGGGCCCGTTGCGAGCGTTTACAGGGTCTCGTCCGAGGACGAGGCGGTCAAGGTCGCGAACGACACGCCGTTCGGCCTCGGGTCCTACGTCTTCACGACCGACCCCGAGCAGGGCGACCGCGTCGCCAACGACATCGACGCCGGCATGGTCTTCGTGAACGGCGTTCTTCTTGACGGCGCCGAGTTGCCGTTCGGGGGCGTCAAGCGTTCCGGCTTCGGACGCGAGCTCGGCCCCTACGGGATGGACGAGTTCGTCAACAAGAAGTTGATCCGCATCGCGAAGTAGCGCCTCGGTCGGCTCTGATCGGGCGGTTGGTGCGCACGGTCAGCGCTGATCGGAGACCTTGGCGCGGATCGCTTCGAACTCCTCGCGGGTGAAAGCACGCAGCGTCGTTGTCCGGGTGTTGCCCTCCGCGGCGACCCCGAGCATCGCGGCCGCAATGCTCTCGTCGTCGGGAGCCTCCATCACGCAGACCAGGTCGTACTGCCCCTGCGTCCAGTAGATCTCTTTCATCTCGACACCGGCCTGCTCCCGAATCTCGGCGTCGTGGGCGAAAACCCGCTCGTCGGAATGGTCGAAGCCCGCGATGCCCTGGTCGGTCCAGTTGGCGAGCACAACGTAGGTGGGCATGGTTCTCCTCCTCGCTTCGTCTGGGAGAGGAACCTATTTCATGCCCGGAGGCGCCTGGCTACTTCGCCCCCTGGCAGTAGCCGTAGGCGGTCAGGGTCGCCGGGCCGAAGTAGCCGTAGGCGTTGGCGGTCGTGGTTTCGTCTCCGTTGATCGAGCTGCCCGCGTAGAACGCGTTGGGCGAGTCGAGCGCGAAGCCGGTGGTGGTGAGGCGCATATCTCCGGGGCACTCGGGCGTGTCCGTCGAGGCGTTTGCGCCCTGGGCGACCGGAACCGGGCCCGAGGTCACCTGGGTGAGAATTCGTTTCTTGCTCGTGGCGCAGTAGGCGATCGCGGTGAGCTCTCCGCCGCCCGTGGTACCGCTGCCGATGTAGGCGCTGCCCGTCACCCTCCAGGCGGTGGGGCCGACGGCGCGGGACTCGGTGATGTAGTCACCGCCGTCGCTGCCGAAGTTCGTGCGCTGGAAGCCACCGGTGATCAGCTTCTGCCCGCTCGGGCAGCGGGCGATCGCGGACTTCGTCTGGCCCGGCAGGATGAACACGGTCTTGTGGGGCGTGGGGTTCTGCGGGATCTGGCCGTGAGCGCAGACGGCCTGCAGCGTGATGTTGCGCGGCGTGGTCGACATCCAGTTCGGGTCGAAGAGAACCTCGCTGATGTGGAAGCCCCGCTGTGCCCCGAGGCGCTCGTAGGAGTGCGGATACACGCCCTCGCCGTCCAGACCGGGGGGTTCGTTGACGGTCATGCCGCCGCCGATCGGGTAGCGCCCACCCGGGCAGAGCACCTCGAGCCTGGTGAGCTGGTCCGGGGCGGACATCTTGAAGGTCTTCGTGACCAGCCTCAGGCTGCGCGGCGGCCCCGGGATGCCCGGCACCACCCTGGGACCGCGCCGTCCCCGGACGCGAATCGTGCCCTGGGCCGAATTGAGCACGTAGAGGCCGGAGGAGGCGCGCAGTGCCATCATCACCTGGTTGCAGTTCGAGCCCTGCTTGAGCACGTAGACGAGGTTCCGGCGCTTGACGCCGCCGAGCGCGTTCGCCACCCGGACCCTGAGCCCGCGCTTGGTCTCCGCAATCTTCGTGACGAGGGTCGGCGCCGCCGGATAGCAGCCGTCGCTGCTCACCGAGCGCACGTAGAGCGCGACCTTGAAGGCGTCCTCGAGCTTCTTCGTCGGATCGTTGTGGCCCGCTCCGCCGCGTGCGAACGCGGCCGGAGAGCAGGCGAGCGCGATCGCCAGCATGGCGAGCGCGAGGACGAGTCGAGGCGAGGTCCTCCGCACGGTCAGGATTTAACACGCCGCCTGATGAGAAAGAGCGTTCCCAGGACGACGACGGCCGCACCCACCGCGAAGGGCCACCAAGGCGTCCCGCCGCCGTCATCCGAGCCCTCCTCCTGGGCGTTTGGCGCGCCGCCGGGCAGCACCTGCGCCAGGAAGTTCCCGTAGGCGTGAGCGCCGGTGAAGTTCGGGTGGAAGAGGTCTGGGAGGAACCAGGCGCCGGGTGCCGGCTCGACCTTGTGATGCGGAAGGCTGTAGCGGACCCAGTCGAGGACCTTCACCTGGTCCGGATGGTCCCGTTCGGCCTGGAAGAGGACGTTCGTGTCGGGGGCGGGAGGGTGTCCGGTGTCCGCGTCGTAGGCGGTGACGAGGACCAGCTCGCGCTTCGGGCCGATCACCTTCAGCGCGAACTTGATCAGGTCGTCGTTGACGCCGCCGTTCCCGTAGGCGTTGATCAGGATCAGCCTGGGGAGGACGCCTCGGTTGCGCATGTCACGTGCGACCCAGACGCTCTGCTTGAAGCCCCGGCACCCCTTGGCGTTGACGTCGAAGCCGACCCGGGTCAGGTCCGGGATCGGGAGCAGCATCGTCGAGTCCCCGATGGCGATCGGCGGAGGCCCGTCGTTCGGCCCATAGGGGTTGCGCTGCGCCTTCGCGGTATGGACATGACCGCAGCCGAAGGCGGGCTCGCCCGCCGCGGGAGCGGCGCCGGGCTGCCAGAGAGCCAAGAGGGCGATGGCCGCCCCGATCATCCCGCCCGCCTTCTTCATGCCTAGAAGTTCTGTGTGTAGGAGCTCTTGATCTCCGCGTCTCCCTTGCGGCAATCGGCGGTGGCGTTGAACTGGACGCCCGGCACCGACTGGCGTGGTTCCTCCGTGCAGGTGAAGCCCATCACGGCCGTGTCGCAGGTCCCGCCCGGCCCTCCGTTCTGCTGGCGGCACTGGTGGTAGGCCGTCACCACCTTCTCGGCCTGCCCGCA